>JAIYDP010000489.1 GCA_027487435.1 Verrucomicrobiaceae bacterium
GGATCGAATCTTTTCCAATTCAACCTTACCGAAAGTCCATTAACGTCTGACAAGCTAGATATCACTGGAGCTTTTAACAAGGGCACCGGTAGTACGTTCAAGTTTGATTTCATGGGATCTGAACCTACCCATAGTGGAGTTTACACTCTCGCGACTTGGACGGAGGCATCCGCACTCGAAAGCACCTTTGCTCCTAGCAATTTCACATTTGAGAACCTTACCGGAACTTACAATACCGGAACATTCTCGATTACCAGCAACTCGCTGCGATTCACCGCCGTCCCAGAAGCCTCCAACCTTCTCATCGGTGGTCTTCTCGGCCTTGGTTTGATGAGCCGCCGCCGCAAGCAGGCGTAATGCCTTCCCTTTTCCCCCAGCAAAACAATAACCGAAAAACAATAGAAAGCCTCGGGACTGTCTCATCAGTTCCGAGGTTTTTTTTGTGAGGAGTCGCAGCATTCTGCTGCGTTTTTGGGGGAATGGCGCAGCAGAATGCTGCGACTCCTTATTTTCACTCGCGTGCTCGTAGGGCGAGGTAGTCGGCGATGGCGGTGGCGGGATCGGCGCAGCGCATCAGCGATTCGCCGATCAGCACGGCATTGGCACCGGCATCGAGCACGCGCTGGGCATCGCTCAGAGTTTTGATTCCAGATTCGGAAACAAGGAGCACATCCTCAGGCACCTCGTCGGCGAGGATCTCCGTTGTTGCGAGATCAATCGCGAAGGTTTTTAAGTTGCGATTGTTGATGCCGATCAGGTCGGCTTCTAGGTCGAGCGCTCGCTCCATTTCTGGAAGGTCGTGGACTTCTACGAGCACATCGAGACCGAGATCGCGGGCGCAATGATACAGATCGTAGAGTTGCTGGTCATCGAGTGCGGCGACAATCAAGAGTATGGCATCCGCACCAGTGACGATGGCCTCGTGGATTTGGATCTCATGAATCGTGAAATCTTTCCGCAGCAAAGGTGTTTGGGAGAATTCAGAAATTTGCGAGAGATAGGCGAGAGAGCCTTGAAAGTAGTCCACGTCGGTGAGGATGGACATGCAGGAGGCACCACCAGTGGCGTAGAGTTCCGCTTGGCGCACGGGATCGAAGTTCGGATCGATGATGCCAACGGAAGGCGAGGCCTTTTTGACTTCGGCAATCAAGCCAAGTCGGTCGGGGCCGAGATCGAGGGCGCTGCGGAAACCTCGGTAGGAATCGCGCAGCAAAGCCGCAGTTTTGAGGTGAGCGGCGCGAGGTAGCAAGGCTTCTACCTCGCGATGCTTGGTAGCGATGATCTGGGCAAGTTTGTCGGACATCGCGCGTAACTAAGCCTGATTTCGCGAGCACGGCAAGACTTGTGAGAAAAAAATGAAAAAAAGTGAAAATTCATCTTGCCAAGAATTCGGATTCGGATAGTCTCTGCCCACGCGCAAAACGCGTAACGCGAAAGCGGGCGTAGCTCAGTGGTAGAGCGCCACCTTGCCAAGGTGGATGTCGTGAGTTCGAATCTCATCGCCCGCTCCATTTTTCCATCAAGGCTTTCAGGTGACTGAAAGCCTTTTCTATGAAAAAAAGCTGCTTGCAGCGAACCTTTTGACCTTATCAGCATTTCCCAAGCGGATTTCAGTGATCATACGGTATTTTTGATTTTCATAATGCTGATCGATAATCGCAACGCCGTGGTTGAATGCCCTGTTTTATGGCGATTTTTTACCATGGAAAATCGATGCAGGGGGAAAAGACCTCTTGACTTGGAATCACATTTGGCGAACTGTAAGCGCAGACCTTTAACGACAATGATATTGCCCTCGATACGATTTCACCAACATTCGCCATGGATTGCGGCGCTAACAATCGCCTGTTTTTTGCCTTCCTGCATTCCTGTAGATGATTTTGGTCGCCCCATTCCTAAGGAGAAACCGAATCGTGACCGCACTGTTCGTGAAGAGCAACGGCAGGCGGAATTGATGGCGAATGAACAGGCCGAAGCTCGCAGACGCGCGGAAATGGAGGCGCGTGAACTCGAATGGCAGCGCAAGACGCAAGGGAATGTAACGCCGAATCCTGGACAACCGACCGAGCAGACGAAGCCCAATGTCGATCAATTCAAGCCGAAGCCCGAAGAGGAAAATCGTAAACCGAAGCCTACAGTAAAAGTCACGGAGCATCCGGTGGCGCTTGCCGTCCCTGAGCGACCAGGGTTCGTGTATAGTCCTTTCAACAATCGGGTATTGGACGTCAAGGGCGTGCCTTCAGGCACTCTTGTAGCGGACCCTCAATATCCGGCTACGGAAAAGAAACATTTTTACGTGCCGTAAGGTTAATCGACCCGAATGTGCTAGCGTAAGCTGCAAGTGGTGAGCTGATGTGGACGCGGAGAAGGGCGATTGAATCAATGACGGAAATGAAGGGCATGAGGAAAATCGCGATTCTTGGAGGCGGTCTGCTTGGTGGATCCTTAGCCTTGGCTTTGCAGCAAAGGGCGGAGGTTCGTATTTGGAGTCGAAGACAGTCTGCCGTCGATGAAGCGAGAGCTTTGGGGCTGTGGGCATCGGTTTCATTGGGAGATGTGGTTACAGACGTGGATCTTTTGATCCTTTGCGTGCCAGTGGGGGCGATGAAGGAGTTGCTGATCGAAGCGCAGTTGGCGGGATTGCCTGCGCGAACGCTGGTCACTGATGTTGGCAGTGTGAAGCGGCTACCGCATGAGGCTCTGCGAGAGGTTGTCGTATCGAGTGGAGTCGATTTCATTGGTAGCCATCCCATGGCAGGTAGCGAAAAAGGAGGCATTCAGCATGCGAAGGCGACTCTTTTCGAGGGGGCGGCGTGCATCATGACCAATGATTTTTCCGTCGGAGTCGAAAGGTGCGCGGAGTTGGCGCATTTTTGGCAGGCTTTGGGCTGTCGTACAACGTGGATGACGGCTGAAAAGCATGATGTTTTGGTGGCTCACATCAGCCATTTTCCGCGCTTGCTTGCTTCTGTGGGGATCAAGGTTGGTTTACCTGATCAAGCCTTTGCTGCGCAAGCGGGCGGCGGCTTACGCGACACTACGCGTGTCGCAGGTGGCAACCCTGCAATGTGGACCGAGATTCTTGCGGAGAACCGCGATGCCATTTTACCAACCTTGTATGAAGCCATGCGGCAGATTCAGTTGATCAGCGAATATCTGGAGCAAGATCGTCGTGAAGAGCTTCACGATTGGCTCACGCAGACAAAAGAACTGCGCGATGGGTTGGTTTGATCGATTTTTTTACGGAATCACTCTTGCAATGTTGCGGTTGCGAGGCTAGGGGAGGGGCGATGAAATGTTCTACGATTCTAATCGCATTGTTTTCCTGTTTGGTTTCTTGCAAAAAGAAAGAGCCTGCTGAAGTTGCATCGACCGAAACACGTCCTCCTAGCACACGCGATGGCGAGATGGGATTGGATGCAACCAGTGCGGAACGCTTTGGTGGCGGCATGCCGCAAGGCGGTGCAAAAGTCGCAGGAGGAACGCAAGGTGGTGGTGAATCGGTAGCTGCGGGCTTTGTCGATACGCCTCCAGCGAGCTGGAAAGCGCAGGCAGAGAGTATGTTTCGTTTGAAAAACTACAGCTTCGGCACTGCGGGCGAAGTCTATATTTCGCAGTCGTCGGGAAGCGTGCTCGATAATACGAACCGCTGGCTCGGGCAATTTGATGCAGCACCGATCAATCAGCCGAAGCTCGAATCCTTGCCTACAGTAGATTTTTTAGGAAGCAAAGCGTATTGGGTGGTTGCCGAGGGAACTTTTGGCGGAAGCATGGGCAAAGCTCCTGCCAGTGGCTACGCACTGCGTGGTGTCATTGCGGAAGTCAACGGCACAATTGTCACGGTAAAAATGATCGGGCCCAAAGCTGAGGTGGAAGCGCAAGAGTCGGCGCTGCGCGAGTATGCCACGACCTTGAAAATGGGTGAATGATCCGGTGCATAACCAACGTATGAAAGAACAGATGACAGAGCCTCCCTCTTCGCCACTGAGCGAGTCAAAACCACTTGTGAATGCTGGCGCTTCGAAAACCTATTTTACGATGCTCGTAAAAGGATTATCGAGTTTCACGTTAGCCACTGTGCTGTTGATCATGTTGATGCTGCTGACATGGCTTGCCACCCTCGAGCAGATGGAGCTTGGTCTGCATGCGACACTGCAGAAATATTTCACCAAGGATGATTTATTTATCGTCTGCAATTTGAATGTGCCCTTCTTGTCTATGCCAGTGCGGATACCCATGTTGGGCGGTTGGTGGGTGCTCGCATTGTTGTTTGTCAATTTGCTCGTTGGCGGAATCATTCGTGCAAAAAAGCAGCCGAAGAAAATTTTCATCTTTTTGTCCCATTGCGGGATACTTTTCATGATCCTCAGCGCCGCGGTGACGCAAGTCTATGAAGAGCGAGGCACGATGGATTTTTTCGAAGGTCAGACGAGCAATGTTGCCCAAGATTACTATGAGCACGTAGTGGAAATTGCCGAGCATACGGCCGGTAAGCCCGACAAATTTCATGTGATACGCGGCAAGTATGTCATGGACTTAACGGGGAATCAGGTGCGCACGGTGCGCTTGCCGGAGTTGCCTTTTGACATCGAGTTGGCAGGTTACGCCACCAATTCTGAGATCCGCAATGCCGTGATGATGCCGCCGGCAGAAAAAGAAAAGGTCGTCGATGGATACTACATTTTCGCGAGTAAAGAAGAAAAAGAAGCTGAAACAAACATTGGTGCATGCTACGCCAAGGTGCTACCCAAATCAGATGCTGCGCAGCCGCCTTTCATCATCACGGCGCGCGATTTTGAACAACCGAGCGGTAAGCGTTTGGCGCATACAGTTCGCGTGGACGGTCGTGTTTTTACCGTGGATATGAAAAAGTTTCTCTGGATGATGCCGTTTTCTGTGCGATTGGATCGCGCGAAAGCGACATATTATCCCAATACGACAAAGCCTGAGAGTTTCGAAAGTCGTGTCACTCGCATTGAGAATCAAACCGAGGTCGTGGCGGACATTCGGATGAACGAGCCGATGCGTTACGCGGGCATGACTTTTTACCAAAGAATGATGGGTGCAGGCCAGGCCATGAAAGGCAGCACGCCGTATTCGCAACTGGAAGTGGTGAGGAATCCGGCGGACAAATGGCCGGAGTATTCTCTCTATGTTGTCACCGTGGGCTTGGTTATGCATTTCCTGCTACGCCTTTCGCTGTTCTTTAAGTCCACACTGAAACGTTTTTCCTCTGCGTCATGAACTCACCTGCCAAACTGATTTTTCGCATCATTGCATGTTCGATCCTTGCTCTCACATTAGTCACTTTGTTTGTGCTGATGCTCAAGGATGTGTTGCCCAAGGATGAATTGCAGCAGATTAAAAACTACAAGCCATGGAGTGCCGAGACACTCGAAGTGATCGAAAAAACACCCCTCCAAGACGGCGGTCGAATCAAACCGTTTTCTTCCTACGCAGCATTTACGATGCTACAGCTTTACGGTGAGCGATCGATCAAGCTCAAAGACGCAAAAGGCGAGAAAATCAAAATCAAGCCGACTGCGTGGTTGATGGATTGTTTATTTCGTCCTGCCATCGCCGCAGAAATCCCGACCTTCCGGGTGGACAATCCTGCCGTGATTACCTCTCTTGGCCTCGATTCGCAGAGTCGGCGTCTTCGCTATACCTACAAGCAGCTAGAGTCCGCAATTCCGCGTCTGTACGAGCTAGCACAGGGATACGAGAAAATTGATCCAAAAGCTCGAGAAACTCAGCAGCAAGGAACTATCGATCTCGCCTACAATGTCAGAAGTTTCCAAGTTCTGATTGGTTATTTTTCCTTTGCTCGCAGCGGCATTCAAATGGTAGGTGCCGGGGAGAATGGCGAAAACACGATCACGCGCCTTAGCACAGTAATGGCGACAACGCCGATGATTCAAGAGATGCTTCAAAGAAATCGCGACTCAGGAGAGCCAGTTCCAGAAAACCTAACGGTTTTGCTCTCACAAGTCATCGAATCTGCCAATTTTGCCAAATACGGCTTGCTGCTTTTGCCACCGGATGAAGCGAATATTTTGGAATGGCGGAGTCTGGGTGATCGCATCATGGATGTCATGCAGGGGAAGTATTCCGAGCCAGAGCGAGCGATTAACGAAATCAAAAGTTGGGAAGATTTGATCTCTGTGGTCGATGACGAGCAAGCCTTTCGCAGTGCCTTGATTCCTTTGGTTTCATCCAAGGTCACTCGTGCCACAGAATTGAAATCCTACCATGGCGTTACCGCAGAAGTAACGTATAACAAAAAGCAGCTTCCGCTATACGCGATGGTCTGCTTCTTGATCGGAGTGGTCTGTGTTTCATTGATGTGGTTGTTGCAATCGCTCGGAGCCAATCAATTGCTTACCCGTTTGCTGCATGTTGCTACGCTACTGTTTTCTTTCGCAGGGATGGGCTACATGGGGGCGGCATTGGTCATGCGTAGCTACATCATGTGGCGCCCGCCGATTGGGAATTTGTATGATACGATCATCTTTATTTGCTTTGCCGTGGTTGGGGTTTTGTTGATCGTCGAGTGGTTTAGTCGTCTGCGTATTGCTTCGACGCTTTCCGTCGTAGGCGGGCTTGCGTTGGTGATATTAGCACGACGTTTTGAAGTAGGTGATGCAAAGGATCACATGGATCCGCTTATCGCAGTGCTGAAGTCGAACTACTGGCTAACCACGCATGTGATTACAGTAACGTTTGGTTATGCTGCGGGCTTATTGACTGCGTTGCTTTCTGCGGCGTATGTGATACTGCGAGGTGTCGGTTTTGGCGAAAAGTCGAAGGATTTCCTCAGACTTTTGACCAAGGTAGCTTATGGCTGTCTTTGTTTAACATTGTTGTTATCCTTAGTAGGAACAGTGCTCGGAGGAATTTGGGCAAACGATTCATGGGGACGCTTCTGGGGTTGGGATCCGAAGGAGAATGGTGCCTTAATGATCGTTTTGTGGACGCTAGCCATCCTGCATGCTCGGCTAGGTGGGCTGATTCGCGAGTGGGGATTTCACCTTGCTTCCTTGTTTACCGCATGCGTGGTGAGTTTTTCCTGGTGGCACGTGAATTTTCTCGGAGTAGGTTTGCACAACTACGGTTTCACCTCAGGAAAGAGTTCGATTTGGATGTTTTATGGCGGGATTGTCGGATTGATAATCTTTGGTATCGTGATGTGGATTTATGAAAATATCGCAAGTAGCTCTAGCCAACCTACGGTAGCAGGAGATACGGAGCCTAGCTACTAGGTATGGAAAATGATGCAAAACCCCGTGGGGTGAAATGGATCCTCATTCTCATGCCGGCATGGTTCATCATTTCCGGTGTGGTAGGTCTTTGGATGTATTTTGCCAAAGAGAAAGAAAAACAAAGCCAGCCCACTCGCATGAGTGGCTTTATGGTAAGCGAAAAAAGTATGTCTGACGATTTTCGCAAGTTGTGCGATGTGATAGGTGCTCGAAATTTGCGCTCAGCACCCGATGGACTAATTCGGACTGCGGCGATGATCGAAGGAGGCATGGGATCCAGCAATGCGGGCTTCGACGTTCGTAAGTATGAAGGCATCTCTGTCACTGAGCAAGCGCATCCCTTTCTTCACATTCGCCTCGCTGGTCCCGAGGATTCGGCTGCACGCCGCATTTGGGTGATTGTTCCTTATGACGCACCAGTGAGCACTGCGGCACCGCGAGGAGCGGTAGCTGCATCGGCTCTTACCGTAGCGATGGCGTCGGCTCAGTCGATGAGTCAGCAACGTTTTGAAAGCCCTCCAAACTTTCTTTTTGTGCCATCGCTGCAGGGCTCTCCTGATGATCGCGCAGCGACCCTGCAACGGCTACAGACGATCATTGGATTACCTCGATCTGTGGAGTTTCTGTTGTGCGTGGGCAATATGCTACATCTCGGTCAATTGCAGGTGATGCAGTCAGATGCGATGTCAAGTCGATCATTTTCGCTAGATTCTCTGGATACAAATCTGAAAGTAACATCGGAGCCGTTTCCTGCCGAGTACAGTTATTTGGCTGATTTGGAAAAACAACAATACCCGGTGATTTTTTTGCATAGTTCGCCAGATCCTGAGATATCGATCGATTTGGAAGATCAAATGAATCCTCCAGCGGCGATCTTTGCGCAACACGCTCAATCCTTGCGGATCATGCTGCAACGAGGATGCAGCGAGCAAAAAAAATAAAAAAACTTCTTGTCACTCGCTCAGGCACGCGATATCAAGTCGCCCCGCTGCTGCTGAAAACAAAGAAGTAGCAGAAGGACACCACACAACAAGAAATGGGGTTTTAGCTCAGTTGGTAGAGCACTTGCATGGCATGCAAGGGGTCAGCGGTTCGAATCCGCTAAGCTCCACCATTTCTTTGTTCAAAGAGCTAGCTTGGCTCTGTATTCCCTTCAGAGGGCACACTGCGAAGTGGAGTGGAGGCTCGTTTTTATGATGATCAAACCCGTGCAACTTCAGAAGATTTTTGTAAGGCTTTTGTTGTTGCTACACGTCTCGTTGTTTACAGCTCGTGCAAGCGAAGCTCCAACCAACTTCGTTTTAATTTTGGCAGACGATCTTGGCTATGGCGATTTAAGCATCCACGGCAGCAAACAGATTCAAACACCGCAGATTGATTCCATTGCAGAAAATGGAGTGCGTTTTTCCCATGCGTATGTCACGTCTGCAGTCTGTGCTCCGTCACGCGCAGGCTTGCTTACCGGAATTCATCAGGCTTCCTTCGGTTTTCGCGACAATTTGACTCCCGTTCAGCGCGGGCATGATCCCGAGTTTGTCGGCTTACCAATTCAACAAAAAACGATCGCCGATTACCTTAAAACGCGCGGATATACATCAGGAGTCATCGGCAAATGGCATCTTGGCGAGCTGACTCAATTTCATCCCCTGCGACGCGGGTTCGATGAATTTTGGGGCTATCTGGGAGGAGGTCACGATTATTTTGATGCTTCAGAAAGCGGAAATGGAATGAAATGCCATATACAGTCCAATAAGAAAACTGCCGCACCGCTTACATATCTGACTGACGATCAAGGTGACGAATGTGTTGATTTTATTCGTCGTCATAAAGATCAACCATTTTTCCTCTATGCATCCTTCGCAGCACCGCATTCGCCCATGCAAGCGCCAGAAGTTGACTTGAAGAAATTTGCACACATCAAGGACAAAACCCGGCGCACCTATTGTGCGATGGTGCATCGTCTGGATATCAATGTGGGAAAAATTCTTGCCGAACTCCGGCAGCAAGGCTTGGAAGATCGAACGTGCGTTGTGTTCCTAAGTGATAACGGAGGTTCTAGTGCTCCAGCTATCCGAAATGGTTCTTGCAACGCTCCCTTGCGTGGTAGCAAAACAACCGTCTGGGAGGGCGGGATTCGCGTGCCACTTTTCATGAAATACCCTCGCAAAATCGAGAAAGGCTTAGTCAAAAAGTCCATCGTATCTTCCTTGGACATCGCGCCTACGTTTTTCGAGATGACAGATCCTTCCGGTAATGCCTCGACTGGGTTCGATGGAAAGAATCTATTGCCGATCATTCTCGACCCTTCGTTGAAGGTTCACCATTCCACCTTGTTTTGGAATTACACCGTCGGTTCTGCAGTCCGTGATGGCGATTGGAAATTGTTGCAACTTCCCGACTGTTTGCCCCGCTTGTATGATCTCAGCGTCGATAGCTCCGAGCAGCATGACCTCGCAAAGGAACAAACAGAAAAAGTGCAGCACCTGTTGAAAAAACTAGGAAACTGGCAAATCCAGTTGCCGAACCCGTTATTTCGAGAACCCTCCGATTGGCGGTTGCGTCATCGTAGTTTTTATGATGTGCCATATTCACTGCAACAGCCGAGTCCCTAGAAGAAAAATAGCGATTTCTCGAATAGCAGAATAATGATTGAATAAAATCACAAAAAAATGCATCACATTGCTGTCATGAAAATGCACTCACTGATTCCTATCGCTGCAATCGCACTTGCGACTATCGCTCCTACCACCGCAGAAGTTCTTACTTTCCAAGGATCAACCCGTTGGAGCACGACTTTGTTCACTCCAGAGACTCGGACGGCACAAGCTTCTACGAGTTACATTACCTATTATGTTGTTGAGCAGAGCCAAGGCAACATCGTAGACACGGTGAAAATCGATGCTTATACGGATAGACTTGGGCGGCACTACTACATTGATGAAGATTTTAACATCGAGTACGGATTTTTCGGGCTAGGCGGCTTTGATGCTGCCGGCGGTATGGAAGTCACAGGTTTGAGCGCTGTATTGCCTTTCCGTGGCACGATTCGTTTTGGTGATCTCAATGCGTTTTCGCTCTACACCACTGCGGATTATTACAAGGAAGGCGCTAATTTGGATATTACCACAATCACAGGTTCGGCACGCCTCAATACGTTTTTTAGTGGTAATGTCGGCATAGTTACTGCTGTTGACGTCATAGCCGATTACTTGGAACGTCGTGGTTATCGCCGTAAATGATAAAAAATCGAAATCGTTCGATGGCACTTGCAGCGGGAATTTTCACCATTTTCGCTGCTGGTGTTTTTTTGGGCAAACGCATGGCATCTTCCGCCAATGATTCGAACACGAAGCCGCCATCGGAACAATCCCATGATTCCCGAGCTAGATCAAATCACCTCGTAGATGCAAGTCCATCCTCGGGGAAAGCTGAAATTCCAAGAAAAAAAGCTCCATACGATCCTGAGCAAGAAGCAGTTCTAGCCAAAATTCGCAAAGCTCGTTTGAATGAGGAATCTACGCGAATTCGTCAATTGACACATGTGCTTGAAGAGACCAAAAACTTAGAGCTTACCAAAGCACTACTCGATGAGCTTCGTAGCATTGTCAGCGAAGGAGAGCAACAAAGCAGTCATTTTGTTCTATCTCTCATGGAGCAGCGTGAAGATAAAGCCGCAGTTGCTTTTCTACTGGAAACGGCATCACACCCCAATGCTGATATAGCGGATCGTGCTTTATTTGCTTTAGAGGCGGTCGCGGGCAAAGTATTCAATGATCGGACTGAGGCTGCGGCATGGGCTTCAACATGGCAGCCAGAGGAAGATCGAGTTAGGCTTTTTGCCCCAAATCAAGCACAAGCAAATGACGATTTCACCTCTGGTGTTCCTCGTGATGTCAGTCCCGTCAGAAAAGAGCCATCGAACCAAGTGCCGGATCAATAAAAAACAACCGAGATTCCTCTACGAACTCGGTTGTTGGAAGCAAAGAAAGCAAAGAATGCGAAAACTGATATCAATAGGTCGGAGCACCAGCTTCTTCGTCACTTCCCTTGTGACCACGAGCCGTTTTTTCCAAGCCGTCGGCTCCTTGTCGGATATCGCGGGATAATCCGATCATGGTGTTGCAAGAACTGAGAGATAGAACTACAAGTAAGGCAAATGTGAATGTTTTCATAAAGGACACCGCTTACTGAATGTTGAATTTTAATAAATGTCAAATAGTTTTTTTGAGACCTTGCGAAATAGAGAGCCGTTTTTTCATGCGAATTTTACCTACTTTTTACAGACGCGACTACGCGTATTTGCTAAGCTCTTCTCATGAGTAAGGGAACCATTTTGATCGTGGAGGACGATGCGTCGGTCAGACGAGGCATTGTCGACGCTCTTGAGTTTTCAGGCTACCTCACTCTTGAAGCACAGAACGGAGAAGAAGGCATCGCTCTGGGGCTGCGAGCGAACTACCAATTGATGCTATTGGATTTGGTAATGCCGAAATGCAGTGGATTCGAGGTGTTAGGCGCATTAAAGAAGAGTCGCGCCGGTCAGCCAGTTATCATTCTCTCGGCTCGTGGCGAAGAAGCCGATCGGGTGCGTGGACTGCAAGCTGGTGCCGACGACTACGTGGTCAAACCTTTCAGCGTGAAAGAACTTATCGCGCGTGTGGAAGCGGTCATGAGACGTTCCTGCGAACGCGTCGCCGAAGACGAAACGTTACGTTTTGCCAGCGGTAGCGTTGACCATACTCTCGGTATGCTGCGATTTTCTGATGGTCGTACGGTCGAAATCTCGCCTCGCGAAGTGGATCTTTTGCGATACTTGATCCGATCGGCTGGGCGAGCTGTTTCTCGTGAAGAGTTGTTGCTACATGTGTGGCGGCTCGATGCTCGTGGCATGGAAACGCGCACTATAGACATGCATATCGCTCATTTACGAACCAAACTAGGTGATTCTAGCCAAACGATGATCGTCACCGTGCGCGGGAAAGGATATCGGTGGTCTGTTCTATGAAAAATGTTTTTTGGACATGGGGAATCACCCTCTTGTGTGCCTTGCTCGGCATTGCAGCTATGAGCGGGATGTCCCGTCATGTTATGAGGTTGGAACGAGAGAATCATACGGCACGATACGAAAAAGAACATGCCGAAAAAATTCGCCTCGCTCTGTGGCGCATGGAATCTGAAGCTAGTGCCATTCTGCTTTTAGAGAATACCCGCAGTTCCAAGAATTTTCTCGAGATTACCGCTGAAGACAAGCCCGAGCATGTGCGCAGTTATTTCCAATATGACATGAATGGAAACCACCTGCAATCTAGCCCTTCTGATAAGGAAAAAGAGGCGACTCTGCGTGGGATACTAAGCAATCCGAGCAATCGATCTTGTGGAAGTAAGGTCTCGAATAGCTGTGTGGCTGTGCACACGGCAAACCTGCCATGGGGGCAGCAAATCACTTCATACAATTCCATCAATCTACAAAAAGTAGAAATTCAGCCTGAGTTTGAGAAGTCGATACGAGCCGAGCAGAGAATGCGAAATCTCGGACAAATGAAAGGCGGCAATATCGAACAGACGATACAAGTCGCCAATGAAGAAATTCTGATTGCGGGAGATTATCGACCCTTATGGATGGATGAAGAATTGTTTCTGGTGAGAAAATTGATTGGAGCTAACAAAAATGTGATGCAAGGCGTATGGTTGGATCAATCCATTTTGAAACAGCGGCTACTTTACCTAACTAACGACCTTTTTTCCAAGGCCGAGCTTTTGCCTACGCTGCTGGACAATTCGCTCATGACCCCAGATCAGCCTGCCTTGATTGTCTCGCAACCTGCTACGGATGATCCTTTGGCCTTGGTTAGTCTGCCATGGCGCTTGGAAGCTCAGTTATCGATGCAGGGCACTTCTAACGAAAACTCTGCTGCCATCACCGCTCTACGTTTTGCTTGGATCGGACTTGCTGTAGCCTTTGTCGCGGGCACAGCACTGGTACTGGGTCTGTTGCGCTTGAGTGAGAGGCGCGCCACATTTGTTTCATCAGTGACGCATGAACTGCGAACTCCGCTTACCACATTTCAACTCTATACTGATTTGCTTGCCAATGGCATGGTGCGTGAGGCCGAAAAACAACAAACCTATTTCGAAACGATGCGTCGAGAAGCCATCCGCCTTGGGCATTTGGTAGAAAATGTCCTAGCTTTTGCCAAAGTGGAACGAGGCTCCGCTCGGGGCGGCTTGAGGCCTGTGAAATGGGGTGAGATTTTGCCCAACATTATGGAACAGATGCAGTCTCGATTGCAGCAAGCTGATTTGACCTTAGACGCCCAGTTCAATGAGTCGGATCTAACGAAATGTCTTACCACAGATCCTGTAGCGCTAGAGCACATCTTATTGAACCTTGCAGACAACGCCGCAAAATATGCACATCCTCATTCACAGCCAAAAGTGATTTTTCATCTCACAGATGGGGATGATGGTTGGAAAATCACTTTTCGTGACTTTGGACCAGGCATCGAGCGAACAGAAAGACGCAACATCTTTTTGCCTTTCCACAAATCGGCGCAAGTCGCGGCAAATAGCAAAACTGGCGTAGGTCTTGGCCTTTCCCTTTCGAAACGTCTTGCGAAATCCATCAAAGCAAAACTTTCTTATCTACCCGCGCAAGATGGCGGCGCATGCTTCGTTATCGAAAGCAAACGATAGATTGATTCAGCATTCTGGCATGGCGTAGTTGCTTTGCCATTGCCTAGTAAGAAGCTCAGGTACGAATGTTTGGGTTTTTGCGAGTTGTTGCTTGGATGATGCAACAACTCGCGGCACAATTCGTAGGCTTATGCTGCAATTTCGTAAAATTCCGCAATCTTTGCAAAGATCCGATCTCTACGCTCGCGGGCTTTTTCTACGTCCTTGGTTTTCAGGGAAAATCTCATCCGTTCCGATGTTGCATCGGGCTTGTGAACCGTAACGTGACACCACCAGATGCCACGGTTGTTCCAGAGATGATGGTTGGAATTTTCATCATTGATTTTCATGACGATTTTAGCGCTTTTCTTCATGCGCCATGATACTTGCTCATACTTAGCAACATAGGCAACAAAAAAATTCAAAAATAGTACAGAACTAGGAATGAGTACAGATACGTGTCTTCTACGGATTCCCCGTTAATGACGGCTTCATGAGCGAATTCCCTAGCTTTTTGAGCATCATGTTTCGAGAAAAAGCGATTCATGCAAAAACCCAAAAAATCACAGAACTGTACTATCGTAAAATTTCGAATGTGCCGAACATATCCGTCAATATCATTTGCCGCTCAAAGGTGCATAGATTTCGGATGAGTCTTATTGGATTCGTTGTCCCCTCATACGGCTCTTGGTGCAAAACAACAAAGTGATCTGTTCCATCCGCTCGCTTTCGTTACAGGCTACAGAGGAATAGTTTGCAGAAGTCTTCAAAGTTCTGCAAGAGCATCAGTAAATTTTTGCAACAAAAGCTCTTGATCTTCGCACCCGGCACTGACTCGGATCAAATGAGGAGGCACACCACAGCCCTCTGCCCAGTCTTGTTCACGATAGTGAGCAAGTAAGACGTAGGGGCAGACTAGCGTAAACGGAGTGCCAAAACTAGGCCCCTTGCATACGGCTAGGGCATCATAAAACTTCGCTACTTTTTTAGGTGCTTTTAGCGTAAAAGAAAACAATCCACCATAGCCTCCTTGTGGTGAGCGGATTTTGTCATACTCGTTACGACATGTTACCGACGGATGCCATACTTGATCTACCGCAGGATGAGCAAGAAGCATGTGGACTAATGCTTGAGCATTTTGATGAGCTTTTGCACGTAACTCTTCGCCTTCTTTGATATTATTCAGCAACGCCAAACTATCTCCAGGATACATCGGTGCACATTCTGCCACCTCACCAGCTAGCGCTACAGCAAAGTCTGCATGAAACATGCTATCTTCACGAACACAAGCCATGCCTGCCATGACATCTCCTTTTGTGCTATACCATTTCGTTAGGCTGGACGTTATGACGTCTGCATAGCGCAGGGCATTTACGCTGCCTGGAATGGCAACGCTCACGTCAACGACAAAAGGCGTAGCACCATCGCGGCAGGCCGAAGCTATTTTTTCCAAATCCACGGTGCGCATCAATGGATTGCTAGGCACCTCTGTCATCACTGCGGCAAATTCTCCCTGCCTCACGCGACGCAATGCTTCATCTAACGATTCACCAACCCCTTCTGCCAAAAATACCACGCCATTGCCGAATAGCTCTTGGATCTTCAAGCTGTCCACATACGGAAATTCAATCTGCAAAGTCTTTTTCCCAGTTCGCAAACCGGGTAAGCTTCGCAACACCGCAGTGCATGCCGCCATACCACTCGAAAAGAGAAATACCTGCTCTGGCGCTACCGATGTTAGACGCGCCACACGTGAACGCAAAATCTTGAATCGTCCTGACGTTACGGGCTGACCGTCCAAATAATCGATCGCTTGCCGACTACTCACGACCTCGCCACTAAAGCGCCAATACTCCAAAGCCACAGCGTAGGCCTTCTCTGGCACCACTAAGGCTTGCAAGCCATGAAAGCTGGCAATTCTCGCTGCCACTTCACAGCGACGCTCCACAAAACGCTGCGCTCGTTGAGCTGAAACTCTTGTCGGAAATACCACAGATCGTTCTCCTTCCGAGGCGACTTCCCGTTGCGCGACTTCAAACAAGCGCTCCACGCCGGGATGACGAAAAAAACGTGGATAGCCGACGCGCATTTTGCGCAAGACCCGATCGCGCCCCTCTTCATATTCGACCACCGACTTCCATGTCGGTAGGCAAACTGACACAGCATGCAAGTGATCTGGTAGGGGAATACCTAGATCACTTTCTTGCCAAGCTGGTTCCAAAAGCAAATTTCGCATCGGGGCGGCAGTTGTTAGTCGCTGGAATTCAAGCTGACAAGAAAATTCACTCTTTCGCGTCGGCAACTCAAGTCGGGAAAGCTGGCGCATTCAGGCGAAAAATCAAATGCGACTTTGCTCGCTAGGCAATCAAATCGCCGATGGATCCGAAATCGGGCAAGAAAAGTCGCTTGTACATCCTCGCAGCATAGCCGTCGGTCATTCCAGCAAGAAAATCACATACCAATCGAGATTTGCCCGCCATGTTGCCGCACTCTGCAATTTCTTCTGCGCTGTCCGCAGGTAAAATCTGAAAGTCTTGCCCATCGATGCTCCCTTCCTTCACATATCTTCGATCCAAAACTTCCCACAATCTCCCCAACATGTGGTGCCCTTTATGCTCCAATTGCTTCAATTGTGGTGATAAAAATACCACCTCAAACGCCAATGCCTTAAACATCGCAGACTCCGCCGCTACCGTCTCATCTACCAGCAATTCGTAGCGATACCGCTGACTCTGGTGGCTCAAAAAATTCACCCGCTCCTGCAAGCGCACCGACTGAATGAAGCGCCCGATGCTTTTGCCCACAAAAGGATCCACGCTCCTGCGCCGTATCGCTTTCAATAAATCACCGATCGGAGTCCCTTCGCCAAAAGCTACAGCCCTTTTCTCTGCCCAATGCACGATGCGATCACTCGTTAAAAATCCTGCCCGCCAACTGTCCGACAAATCATTTAAGGAATACGCCGTATCATCCGCCCAGTCCATGATCTGACACTCGATCGATTTGAATCCGTCCCGCGTCTTTCCCGGCACAAGCTCCGCAGGAAAATCGTATCCCCCCATGGCCCAATCGAGAACCTCATGTTGTTCGTCGTATAAGAAATGATTCTTCGGAATTTTTCCCAACGAAGACCGCAGCTCTGACCACAAGCTCTTGTACTTCAAGATGCTATCCGTGAAAGCGCGGCTCGGATTCATGCCACTGCGGCGCGAAGAAAAAATCCGCTCCGTGAGAATCCGCAAGGTCTGCGCGTTGCCTTCAAAACCGCCATGCTCTGCCATCAAATGATTCAAACTTCGCTCCCCTGCATGCCCAAAAGGCGGGTGCCCGAGATCATGCGATAAACACGCCGCCTCGACCAAATCCGCATCGATATAAAAATCAGGGCGCAATGGGCCATCTTTCCGGGATCGCAAAAAGTGACAAATCGCGCGGCCAATCTGGGCAACCTCTAACGAGTGCGTCAGCCGCGTCCTGTAGAAATCATATTCCCCGCTCCAAAATACCTGCGTTTTATTTTGTAAGCGCCGAAAGGTCGGCGTGTGCAATACGCGATCGCGATCGATTTGAAACGTCGTGCGATAATCCGCCCCATCCGCACCGCCCCTCCAGCGTTCTTGATCCCAGGCATTGTAAAACGTATTCATCTCCCGCGAATCTACGGGTCGCCGCAAGACCAGCAAGCGAAAACATGAAGCATTTGCAAGCCGGGCTCCATCCATCTGACGTTTTGGTCGTCATAAATGCTATTCCAACTGCGGATTCTACGTTGGCGGCAGTGAGGGCCTAGGAGTGAGTGAGTCAAAAAACCTTGGCGACAGAGAGAATGACGGCTGAGGGAAAAAAGATCGGCGTAAAGGCGTTACACGAGGCCATCCCAAGAATACACGAGGCCATACCAAGAGTGCACGAGGCCATACCAAGAGTGCACGAGGCCATTCCAAGGATGCACAAGGCCATCCCAAGAATACACAAGGCTATGTCAAAAACGCACAAGGCTATTTCAAGAACTCACAAGGCTATGTCAAAAACGCACGAGGCTATCTTAAGCTAAAATAAACAACAAACAAACTAATCATTTTACAAAAATTTTTGCAACAAATCTAAATTTTCTACAATCATAAACAAATGTAGTTTGCCACGGCTGCCGAATTTTCATTCAGAACACTTTTGTCATCAGAAAAATGCCTTTGGCAATTGCAGCCATGACCGTCTTCTCACCAAATGACCAATGTGTCGAAAAAGTCAGTGAATTTTTTGTCACAATAAAGCGATAGCCGAAGCGAAATAATCCGTGTCTTTTTCACTACGTCGTCATTGGCGTTTGCACGTGACCTCATTTCATCAACTTCAAACTACGATACAAAACAATGAAAACATCACTCCTTATTGGGTCGATCACCACACTGGCTCTGTTGCCTTTGTCCCAAGCAGCTTTGCTTTTTGGTGTCACCACAGACAATCAACTCGTGAGCTTCGATACCTCAAATCCATCGAACTTTCAATCCGCCCACGCCATTTCTGGTCTGTTTGATTCGGACGGCACAACGCCAAATCCTAACGGATCGATTTTGAATCTCACCTCACGTCCTGGTCCTACTTCAGGGTCATTCCAACTTTGGGGCTTAGACAATCATGCCAACATGTATCAAATTTCCCTTACGGGAACAGCTACACTGGTTTCCTCGGGCTTCACTCCATCGGGCTTCAGTGCTGGTTTTTCCTTTGACCCATTTAACGACAACTTCGTTTACGCTGGCGACAATGCGGAAAATTTCTCGCTTGATCTGAATGGCGTTCCTACAGCGAACCTTGCTCTTACCTACGCAGGTGGCGGCGTGCCATCCATTTTCGGACTCGGGATTGACCAATCATTTGGCACCATCTTCGCCCTTGATGCAGTCAACGATAGCCTATCGACCAGCATTCAACCGAATTTCCCCGTCAATAGCGAGCTGACCGTCGTTGGTGGTCTCGGTGTGGATGTTACTTCTTTCGGCGGTCTTGTTGTCGATGCCGATGGCAACCTCTATGCCTCTCTTTCCACCGATGGTAACACCTCCGGTCTGTATTCGGTGAACTCCACGACAGGTGCAGCTACATCACTTGGCGGATTTGGCGCAGGTGTTGGCATTACCTCCATCGCCATTCCAGAACCCTCCGCAACTCTTCTTGGCGCACTAGGTGCTCTCGCACTATTCCGCCGCCGTCGTGCCTAATTTTCTCGCCCCCTCATTCAAACATAACCATACATCAAATGAAATACACTACCACAACCATACTCGCCAGTCTCGCTCTGGCTTCCTCCCTGCACGCTCAGGGTTTCAAAACTGCGGAGGCTTCCTACCTCCTCGCCACTCCGTCATCGGACTTCACGTTCGAGCCAATCGTCACCGTAGGTGATCGCGTGCCGCTCACTCCTAACTCGGCTCCTCCTGCTGCCACGGATTTCGCTTTCTGCGGTATCCCTGATGCCATGGGGATTTACAAAGATCGCGCGTCCAACCAGAACATCCTCTTTGTTGCTCACGAGATTCCAAGTAATGTTAACTCACGTCCGTTTGCTAGCCTTCCTCGCTACAAAGGTGCTTGGGTTTCCCGTTTCGTTATGAGCAACAACGGCGGTATCGTAAACGGCTCCATCGCCCACAAAGAGTTGTTCCTTGAAAACACCTTCCAAGCCAACACGTCCCCGATTGAAGGAGACACTAACGGTTTCACCCGTTTCTGCTCTGGCTCCTTCGCTGGTCCTGAGCACGGCATGGATCGTCCACTTTTCTTCACCAACGAGGAGTCCAGCAGTGGTAACTACGATTCCAATGGTTCTCAGACCGTTGTCATCGCCGATGGCAAAATGTACACCGTGCCAGACCTTGGCCGTGTGGCTCGTGAAACGACGATGGTGCAGCCTCGCCGCGATGCTTTGACCGTAGTGGTCAGCACCGAAGACGAAGGAACTCCTTCCTACATCTACATGTATGTTGGTACCAAACAACGCCGCTCTAACAGCGTGCTTGACAAAAACGGACTGACGAATGGCAAAATCTACGTTCTCGCAGGCCGTGACGCGCAACACAACGAAGGAACCTTCACTTCTGGCAGTCTGCCTGTGAAGTGGGTGGAAATCCCAAGTGCCGCTTCGCTCAACTCCGCAGGAATGGCTAGCGCTGCAGATGCCGCAGGTGGCTTCGGCTTCGTGCGCGTGGAAGATTCTGAGTTTGATCCAACGAATCCTACCCGCAGCATGTTCATCGCAACTACGGGTGGTTCTTCATCAAACCGCTTGGGTCGTCTTTATGAAATCTCCATGAATCCTACCTCACCAACGTCTAATGGTACTCTCAACGTGATTTATAACGCTGATACCATCATTTATCCTTCGGGTAATTATAGCGGTGCCGCTACTGGCAGACTTTCGGGTCCAACAGCAACGGGCAACTTTGGAACATACAATCAGGGTGTCATCGGCACCACGGATTATCCTGTCAGCATCGACAACATCGCGGTTAGCAAAGATTTCATTATCTGCTGCGAAGACCGTAACTCTCCTGCTGATGCGGTCTTCTCCGCATTCAACCGCAACGGTGGCACATGGACACTGGATCGTAAAAACAACTACGCAGCCAAGCTCCAGTGCACGTTCAATTACGCCTACACCCAAGGCCGCGACCAAGGTGTAGCTCCCACCTCCAGTACATCTAATTCCCGAGGTCTTTGGGAGACATCTGGCGTTATCGACTCAAGCGCCATCTTCGGACCAGGCACTTTCGTGATCAACGTTCAAGCTCACCTCCAGGCTGTTCCCGTGGTTCCTGCAACAACTCCTCCTTCTACCACCACGACCCCTTCGATGCGTTCCAACTGCCCAGATGGTCTGGGTGGTGTGCTTTCGAAGTCTGCCGCACGAGGCAACTTCGCCGAAGATGGTCAAGTGTTGATCATGCGTCTCAAGCCATAATGATCTGAGTGGTTTCAAAACTTCTTTGATCTGACATTGACAAAGACCGGTTCGGCTCACCATTTTTTGGCCGGATCGGTCTTCCTTTCTCACTGGTTCCCATTTTTTTCATGAACGCCGGTCGTTCCATTTCCCTAGTAACTCTCTTTCTTTGGCTTGAAGCCATCGGCATAGCCGCTGTGGCGGTCATTCTCCGTGATTCCGATTTGGTTCCGGCTGCCGCTCTCGTTTTTCTTTTGGCCTCACTTCATGCAGGCCGCCCATTATTAGGGCTGCTGTTTAGTGCCGCTGCCATGGGTACGTTTTTCAGCGGATTGATCAGCACTGCCTTTGCGGAAAATGTTCCTGTCGCTTACGCCATCGTCTCGCTCGTTTTGGGGATCGTCTGTGCGTTTCTTGGAATTCTCAGCAACCTCAAGTCCGCTCAGGACATTCCCGCACGCAAATGCTTGGTGCAACTCGCCGTTTTTCTCCACTTTCCCATCGCCGGACTTTACATGGCGGATCCCTACACGGAGTTCTTCATCAATCGGATCGTCGCTTTTCTTCTTACCGGCATCTTCGCGCTCGTGGCGGCGGATACTCTCTCGAAATTCATTTCCCGCCTCTACACGCCTAAGCGCCACTGGCACACGCTGCCATCATACGGCGCGTTCTTTTTCTATCGCTATCTTGGCCCGAAATTCGGCACTCTTTTCCCGCCTGCCACTGCGAATCAGGAGTCGCTCAAACTCGCCGAAATGTGGATGTGGCCCAGCGTGCGGAAATCGCTGCCCGCGCTGATCGCCACCGGCCTAATTCTCACTTGGCTCGGTACGTCCGTCCACGAAATCGATTCAGCGCAGCGCGGCGTTCGCCAAACTCTCGGCTCCTGGGAAAAAGCTGACCTCGCTCCTGGACTCCACCTTTCCGCTCCATGGCCCTTCGGCCAAATTCAAAAAGTGGAAAGCGAGCGCATCCAGCACATCGTGCTCGGCTTCCGCGCTGATCCCGGCCAACCGATCCTCTGGGAGCGCGCGCACTACGAGGACGAAGAAATTTCTCTCGTCGGCGGTGGCGATGACTATCTCGCCATTTCCATCCCCATTTTTTACCGCATTTCTCGTCCCTCTGATTTTCTCAGAGCCGCCGCTGAACCGGAAAGTTTGCTGCATAGTTTTGCTGGGCGCATTGTCCAACGCCTCACGGCCTCGCTCCCCGCAGCGGAAATCATGACCACCGCCCGCGAGCCTCTGCGCGCGGAAATCCAGTCACTTCTCCAGCAAGACCTCGATGCCGTACAATCCGGCCTTCGCATCGAAGCGGTTCACCTGCGCGACATCCATCCGCCGGTCAATGTCGCACCCTTTTACCAAGACGTCGTCGCCGCCATCGAGGACAAGGAAACGTCCATCCACCTCGGCGAGGATTATCGAAACGACAACTTGATTCGCTACGCTGGCAATGCCAAAGCGACGCTCTCCATCGCCGAGTCCACCCGCGATAACCGCTTGCTCGCTGCCCAAGGGGAATCGGGACGTTTCCGCACCCGCGCACAGGCTCGCAAAATCAATTCCTACCTCCATGATCTCCGCGAAGGCTTCGCCGTCTTCGATGCCACACTAGGCGGTGCGAAAAAAGCGATCTTTGACGACCGCATCAAGGGCGAAATGCCGATGCATCTTGATTTACGGAAAGTCCTCAATCCCGATCTCGTAACCACCACGCCGCCCGTCCCACAGACTCTTATCCCGCGCCCAAGCCGCTCGCGTGAAGCCTTTGACCTCGAAATTGAGGGATTCCTCCGCACCGACCGCGGCGAGATTCCTGCCGCCGACTTCAATCCTGTCGACCCTGACAACCTCCTCAAATCCCAATCAAAATGAGCGAAACTACCGAAGCACCCTGTAACAAACGCATCACTGTCGTTCGCACCTTGCTCATTCTTGGCGTCGTTCTCGCCGTTGTCGTTTCCTCCTGTGGCTTCATCCTCAGTGAGACGGAAAAAGCGATCGTCGTCCGTTTTGGCAAGCCCGTCCGCACGCTTACCGAGTCAGGATTTTACCCGCGTTTTCCCGCACCCATCGAGCGAGTCATCCGCATTGACCGTCGCCTTCAGCATGCCGAGATCCGCCTGAGCGAAACTCTGACCAAAGACCAGCGCAACGTTATCATTCCGCTCTTTTACACATGGCGCGTCGAAGAGCCGCTCACCTTCCACAATTCCGTCGGTAGCGTCGAACGCGCCGAGGAAAAGCTCAACGCGCTCATTACCTCCGCCCGCAACTCGGTCATCGGTCGCCACCCATTTGCCGAACTCATCGCCCCCGTCGGCTCGCCTACCAACTTACCGACCATCGAGAAAGACATCCTCGCCCTCGCCGCCCCTGATGCTCTTGTCCAGCTTGGGGTAAATCTCCTCTCCACCGGGATCACCCGCATCCAACTTCCCGAGGCCAACACCGAATCCGTCTTCCGCCGCATGCGCGCCGAGCGCAAGCGGGAAGCCACCAAGTTCCGCGCTGAGGGCAACGCCCAATCTGCCACCATGAAAGCAGAAACCGACCGCGAAGCCACCCGCCTGCTAGCTGATGCCAAACGCCAAGCCGAGGAAATTCGCGGTAATGCCGAAGCCGAAGCCGCCGCTCTCTACGCCGCCGCCCACGGCAGTGATCCCGAATTCTACCGTTTCCTCCGCGAGCTGCAATCGCTCCGCACCATCGTCGATAAAAACACCACACTCGTGCTCGACACCAGCATCGCCCCGCTGCATTGGCTAAAAAACTCCGAAAATCCAAATGCGAAACCAACTCCCATCCTCCCTACCCCCAAAGCAACACCGGGAAATCTCACACAAAACCCGCTCCTGAACGATACCCCTTCGGAGTAGCCCTTTGAAATCTCAAATCTCAAATTTCAAATCCTATCCCCCCGGCATCACCACCTCATAGCCTAACTCCCGCGCCCCATCCGCCTGCCGAACATCATGAGTCATCAATCGCCTCACACCCAACTCCGCCATCGCCGCCAGATGCAGCCGGTCGAGAGATCGGCAATGGACCTGTGTCACCGCGTGTTGCTCCATCGCCAAGGAAAAAACCCGACTCACCAACGTGCGCTTGAGGAAAGGCTCATTCGCCAAAGTCTCCGCAAGTTGCCCACGCGCTCGGGTGTATCGAGCCGTCCCCATACGTCCACCAAGATTAGCACTGCGGAGTTGAACATACGCTTCGAGTTCGGTGAGCGGGGTGATGATGATCGAAGCCTCTTGCGCTATCGCGAGGATCACCGCATTGGATTGCCCATCGAGGATAAACAGCTTAATCAAACTACTGGTATCAATGTAGATCAAAATGTTGTTCTAGATTCGGCAATTTTGAGAGCCGCTAATTTCTCTTCCTCTTCGTCAAGCAAAGCAATAGCGGCGAGATCTTCATCGGAAATCAATTTCCGTTCTTCCCGATCTTCCATCAAGGGTGTGAGGGTATCAAATGTTTCGTCGCCCCACATATCTTCTAACCATTTCCGATGTTCCACAGGGTCAAAGCGTTTCCTCGGAGCCTGCTCTTCCACGGGCAAAAGTCGCGCCACGGGCTTGCCATCTCGCGTAATGACAATTTCACCCTCGGCTGCCAGGCTCCGCTCCGCCTCCGGCCATTTCTGCCGAACATCTCGCACTGTCATTGTTTTCATAAAACTTGTGTAACATGTTTCACCCATCTGTCAACATCATAGATTTCGCCTCATGAAACCTCGCTCCATCCGCCAGCAAGGCCGCGCGGTCGAAGCCTTGCTCATCCTGCTGAAGCACCTCACCGCGCACGCTCGTTGGCTATTCGCTGCCTTGCTCTTATTTTACGCATGTTCCGGCATTCGCACCGTCGCCTCGAACGAGCAAGCCTTGCTCCTCCGTTTCGGAAAAATCCAACCACAAATCCACGGCCCGGGTCTTCTCATCGGCATGCCCGATCCGTTCGACCGACTTATCCGCTTCGAAACTGGACGGGAGTTCAGCATCGCATTAAACGGCTGGGCCACTGGCGGTGCCAAAATCGGCGACCCTGATGCCCCTCCCGAGTTCACCGATGAGGAACTCAGCCTCATGCTGACACGCGATGCCGATGGCAACATGATCGAGATTGACAAACCTCGTCCCACCGGCACCACGCTCGATCCGGTGATAGACGGCTACACCCTCACTGCAGACTTTAACATCATTCAAGGCCGCTTCGTCATGCGTTACCGCATCGTTGATCCTTTCCGTTTCGCCACCGCCGGCGATGACATCGAGGCACTGCTCTCCCGCCTCGCTTACCGTGCCCTCTCCCGCCAAATCGGCACGCGAAATATCGACACCTCACTCACCGCCGAGCGCCGCGAACTTGCCGCTCTTGCGGAGGAATCCACCCGAGCCCTTGCTAGAGAGCTGAATCTCGGCGTCGAAATCACCGCCATCGATATCATCGAACTCGCGCCGCCCAGCCAGGTCGTCGCCGCCTTCGAGGACGTTTCCAACGCCCGCCAGTTCGCCAAAACAATCTACGAAAACTCTCGCCAATACCACGACGAGACCCTCGAAAAGCACCGTGGCGAGGCCGCCTCCATCGTCTATCGCGCCGAGGGCTACGCCTCAAACATGGTCGGCGCCGCTAAGGGCGAAGCCGCCGCTTTCAGCCAAATGCTCGCCGAGCACCGCCGCAGTCCAGGCCTCGTTTCTCAGCGCCTGCTCAGCGAGACCCTGAGCACCGTGCTTGGCGGCGTTCAATCGCGAACCCTTCTTCCTGCCGATGCAGCACGCCCCTCGCTGATGATCGAGCCCGCTCCGGAATTCTCCCGCTGAAATTTTCCCATGACCACCGACATCCCACTCGATTCTGAAACACGCCGCCGCCTCGGACTACTGTTCGTCGCCACCGCGCTCATGCTCGCCTCCGTGCTCAGCGGCTGGCTGCGTCCCGAACAAGAACTCGTGCGCCAATCCCTCGCCCTCATCGCCGCGCTCATCGTCGCCATTCCCATCGTTTCCGGCCTCATCAATGCCATCCGCGCCACCGGCTTCGCCGCCACTCAGTTTTACATGGATCAATACGTGGTCCTCGCCCTCGCTGCCTGTCTCGCCACCGGAAAATATCTCACTGGAGCCATCGTTGCCATCGTCCTGCTCTTCGGCCAAATGCTCGAAGAACGCACCACCGTCGGCGTGGAAATGGCTCTCGCCAAACTCCGCCAACTCTCGAAAATCCGCGCCCGCCGCAAATCAGGCGATGCCCATACCGAAGTCGAAGCCACCGAGCTGCGCCCCGGCGATGAAATCCGCATCCTCCCCGGCGAAGCCATCCCGGCCGATGCCACCATCCTCACAGGCCACGCCCTCATCGACCAATCGACCATCACCGGCGAGTCCGTTCCCGTCGAGGTCGGACCCGGCTCCGACATCTTCGCTGGCACCAACAACCTCAACGGCTCCATCGACGCCCGCGTCACCGGCACCGGTCAAGACACCGTTATGGGCCGCGTGCAATCGATCATCGAGGAAGCCAAGGAATCGGAAGCGCCCATCATCTCCCTCGCCGAGGACTACGCCCGCTACTACACCCCGCTCATCCTACTCATCGCCGCCTCGGTGTTCTTCTTCACCCAGGAAATCGAGCGCGCCATCGCCGTGCTCGTCGTCGCCATCCCCTGCGCCTTCGTGCTCGCCTCACCCTCCGCCATGGTCTCTGCCATTGCCGCCGCCTCGCGCATGGGATTGCTGGTGAAATCCGTGCGACACCTCGAATCCGCCCGCCTCACCGACACCGTGGTCTTCGATAAAACCGGTACCCTTACCGAAGGGAAACTCGAACTCGAAGAAACCGCCGTCCACTCCGATCATTACGACGCCGACAGCATCCTGCGCCTCGCCGCCGCCATCGAGAGCCAATCCAACCACCCCATCGCCCGCGCCATTTCTCAGATCGTTCCAGAAAACGAACGCCCCGCCGTCACCGCCCTCACCGAGCACCACGGTCTTGGACTGGAAGGCATCATCGAAGGCAAAACCATCCTCATCGGTCGCCCGAGTTTCCTCGAAAAATCCGGCATCACCCTTGCCCTCGATCCCGCCATCCACACCCGCCACTCCCTCGTGCTCATCGCCGTCGATGGCACCCACGCCGCCACTTTCCTGCTCGCCGACCGCATCCGCCCCGAGGCTAAGGAAACGCTGGACCGCCTGCGTTCCCTCGGCATCACCGACTTCGTCATGCTCACCGGCGACCGCACCGAAGTCGCCGAGACCATCGCCGCCCGCGTCGGCATCACGGATTTCAAAGCCAACTGCCTGCCTCAAGACAAAGTCGATCACATCCGCGCCCTCAAAGCCACTGGGAAAAAAGTCATGGTCGTCGGCGATGGCCTCAACGACGCCCCCGCCCTCGCCGAAGGCGACCTCGGCGTCGCCATGGGCGCGCTCGGTAACGACGTCACCGTCCACACCTCCGACGTCGCCCTGATGTCCGGCGACCTCCGCCGCCTCGCCGACATGCTACTGCTCTCCTCCAAGACCGTCAACATCATCAACCAGAACCTGCTCTGCGGCTTTGCCTTCATCATCATCGCCATCGCGCTTTCCTCGCTCGGCTTCGTCAACCCCATCGCCGCCGCCTTTTTCCACGAATTCAGCGCCTTCTTCGTCATCTTCAACAGCGCCCGCCTCCTCCGCTTCGATGGCATCGAGGAAACACGGAGCGCGGACTTTAGTCCGCCCGAGCCCACAGAAAGCCCAGCCAGCGCATGAACCGCACGCTCATCATCACACTGCTGCTCTGCGCCGTGGCCGCGATTTTCCTGCGGCAGACAGATCAGCCTGACCCGTCCAATCAACCAGATCAGACGGATCATAAAGATAGAACAGCAAAAAAAAGCACCCGCAGCAGCCGCGAAAATTCCCCTCACGCAAACGACCCTCATCCACGACCGCTCCACGCCATCACGCCGGAGAGCCTCGGCATTTCATCCACGCAGGCTCAGGTTCACCCCGCCGATGTCATTGCTCGCGCCATTGCCGAGGAAAATCTCCCCCTCATCCACTCCGCAACCCTCGCCTGGTTTCAGCAAGATCCCCAAGCGGCTCGCGATTGGCTCGCCCAGCAAGAATCGCTCGATGCACTGCAACCCGCCATCAGCTACATCGCCGCAAGCATCGGCGAGAAAGGCGACATCCCCACCGCCATGGAATGGCTCAAACTCCTCACCGACGACACCCTCCGCGAATCCACCCTCTTCGACATCCAAGCCCTCGCCCTTCGCGCCCGTCGCATCACCCCCGAGCAAATCATCACCGATGGCCTTTCTCCCGAACGCATCGAAGAACTCCGCAGCGGAGCCGCAGGCGACTAAAAGAAAAGCAGGCGACTGAAAGAAACGCAAAAGATTCACCCCAAACCAACCAAGCAACATGAATCCTATTACCGCAACCTCCACCGACACCACCCGCCGCCAGTGGGTGAAACAATTCCTTCTCGGCACCGCCTCCGTGCTTTGCGGGTCAGCAAGCACCACCTCACTGCTCGCCCAAGTAGG
Organism: Verrucomicrobiaceae bacterium; assembly: GCA_027487435.1. Lineage (GTDB taxonomy): Bacteria > Verrucomicrobiota > Verrucomicrobiia > Verrucomicrobiales > Akkermansiaceae > UBA956. Next base: position 28,435 of record JAIYDP010000489.1, read on the forward strand.
TTCAACCGGCCCAGGCCCTGGCGTATTGCGCCTTAAGCTCGCCAACTTACCCGCCCTAGCGACCACAGGCGGCTCCATCCAGCTGCGATTCATCGACTACATCGCCCCCATGACCATCAACCGCGTTAGCGCCACCCGCTTCGTCACGCTCGACTCCGTTTGCACCCACGCTGGCTGCACCGTAGCACGTTTCATCGTCAATTCCAACCTCATGCGCTGCCCCTGCCATGGCTCGCGCTACGACATCGAAGGTCGAGTCTTTCGTGATGCGAATGGCGAATCCACCGAACCTGCGTCCGACGACCTTGGTCGCTACGTTACCACATTTGACCCCGCCACCGGCATCATCGCCATCACCATCCCCACGCTTGCGCTGCATATCGAATCCATCACCGTGCAAAACCTCGGCAGTGGCGATGCCAAGCGCATTAAGCTCGTCTTCCCCGCTAGCTACGGTGCCACCTACGAAATCTATTCCCAGCCCGATCTCATCACCAGCCCCGCCATCATCCCCTTTTCCCTCCATTCCAACGGCACGGCGCAGATGACCTCCTACAATTCAGAAACCGAAGGAAACCTCACAGTTTATATCGACTCCACCTCCCCCCGCAATTTCTACAGCGTAGGAATCAAGCTGAGTCCGCCTTGAGGTCATTCATCCCGAGATCCGAAGGATAACGCCGCCTTGAGAGGCAAATAATGGCAGAGAATGGCGGCGTTTTACTTCGGATCTCGGGTGCAAATCTTGGTTGTGCTTTATCACCCCTCTCCTAGTTTGACTGGGGGCGGGTGGGTAATCCGCCCCGCTGGAGATCAGACCCCGTCGTAGCCGCGGGAGCTGAAGTTTTCGCGGTTGTAAGATTGCACGGCTTTGTTCGCATCGCGAAGCTGGCTGCTGGAAACGTTTCGGCCTTTTTGAATGACGTTTCCGTATCGGTCGTAGAGGACCACGCCGCCGCTGGGGAGCATGACTTCGACGTTGCCGTTGCCTTGGGGGCGGACTTTGGGTGAGCCGTGTTGGTAGTTGTAGTTCGGATGAATATGATCGCCGCGATGGCCGCGGATGTAGTCGTTCACGGCCATCTGGGCGTGATACACTTCGCTTGGATTGGCGATGCCGCGGGAGGTGAGTCGGCCTCGATCATCGAAGCTAACAAGCTTGCTGTCGATAGTCACGAGGTAGTTGCCGTTCTTTAGTCGGTTGACTCGGGCGGGGCTTTCGTAGGGTTGATACTGGCTGCTTGCACTGTTGCCCGACGCGTCGATGACGCAGGATGGCAAAGTGACAAGGGCGATGACGGAGGCTGCGAGCAGCACGGATGTTTTCATTTTCATATTGTGTGATGTGGTTGGTTTGGGGAGAGAAATTTTATGGCTGAGCCAGGCTGGATAAGACCACGTTGACTAGGATGAGGAACCAGTCGTTGATGATGTGAGCGCCGGAACTGACCCAGAGGTTTTTGGTTTTGATGTAGGCGAGCGAAAGCATGAGGCGGGCGGTGCCGATGATGACGACGCACTGCACGAAGTCCCAGTGGTAGGTGGACAGGTGGAGCAGTCCGAAGATGACTGCGGTGCTGATCCACGAAAGGAAGAGGGCGCGCGAGCGGCTCATGCCGGCACGGGCGACGAGCCATTGCATGAGGGCCAGCATGGGAATGATGGTAAGCACTTCCTCGCCCACCAATTGTAAGGCGGTCTTGCTAAGGAAAATCGTCAGGCCGCTGGGGGAGAGTTGGCTGGCGGCGGCGATGGCGGGATTCGAGTTGGCACCGAGTGTGAGTTGGACGATGCCACCGACCACCAAGGTGACGGCGATGTTGAGCAGGGCGAAGAGGATCATGAGTTTGATCTCGCGCAAGCCGACGCGCCCGAACAAACTCTTGGCATTTCCTTTGCTTACCCATGAGAGGCCGAGCAGGGGTATGAGGGGAAAGAGGAGGGCGGGAATGAAGGCGCTGAACTCGCCGCCGGGCCAAGGAATCGGCACGATGAGCAGGGCGAAGGCGATCCCGACCAACGCGATCAGGAAGCACCATTGCGCGATGGTCAGGGAGACGGGGTTGCCTTGATAGAAGGGGAAATCGCGATTCGGGTCTTCGGGGAATTTCATGGGATCAGCGTTCGTAGGATTCTTTGTTAGTGGGTGATGGTAGTTTTTTCAACAGGTCGTCGATGGCAGGGTAGCGGAGCCAGCGTGATGGGGCATCGTCGGCTTCACGCGCGTTTGTCGCCACAAGCAAGGCCGAGAGAAGCAGAGGTTGAATGAGTTGGAATGTCATATGTATGTATGAAAATGTTTCATGAATTTCATGGAGTCAATGCGCGTGAATGGCATCTCTGTCATAGCCCCTGTAAACAATCAGGGCGGTGAAACTCGTTTTCGCAGCTACTATGGACACTGCATGTGTTGGCGACAATGAAAAATGCCACGTCTTCTCCCGTGCCGACTCTCAGTCCATCGCGTATGCTTGGCGCATAAGGGGGGACAATCGTGAAACATGAAAAGTGCATGTCGAAGGAAACCTTACAGTTTATATCGACTCCACCGCCCCACTGGAGCAAAACATGCAACCCTAGGTTGGCAGCAAAAAGGATTTTCCAGCCATGAAAGGGCGCTGCAATCTAGCGTTTTTTTCGCACTGACAGGGCTCAAAATCATGGGCATTGGGCTACCTAGGTGATGCTTTGGGCTTGCATGTTGTTCTGTCGGTGGTGTTTTGCCCGATTCCTGGCAGCGGAAATCGGTGCGAAAATATTTGTGGGGGCTTTTCCGGCTGCGGGAATCGAGGTCTAAATTTCTAGGAAGCGATTTCTGGCGGCGGGAATCGGGTTCTAAATTTCTAGGAGGCGATTCCTGGCGACGGGAATTGAGGTCTAAATTTCTAGGAGGCGATTCTTGGCGACGGAAATTGGGTTCTAAATATCTAGGAGGCGATTTCTGACGGCGGAAATCGGGGTCTAAATTTCTAGGGGACGATTCCTGGCGGCGGAAATGGACGGCTAGATTTCTAGGAGGCGATTTTCTGGAGCAACGATGGGTGGGACAATGGTTTTTTTTGCGTTGATTTCGGCAAATCTCCTTGTCTTACCTTTGGGGAAATGCTTCATTCGCAATATACCATTCGCGATTTTGTGGATGGTTTTTTAGAAAGGAAAAACATTATGCCTATATACAATGCACCTAGTTCGGATCCGGATCGTCTTGTGACCTTAGAGACGATATTTACCACTTCTGCTGCTGATACCGTCGATGCGAGGCGTTTGCCTGCCGAGGATCGCACGAAGATTGGCACTTTTTTGACAAGCTACCGCCCGGTGGTGCAGAAGCTGATCGAGGTATCGGCGGAACGCGCCCGCGAGGTGAGCGAGAAGGATCGAGCGCAAGCTGGGCTGGATCGATATGTGCGGGATTTTCTGGTGGTGCTGAAACGTCGCACGGAGCGGCTGGGGCATGAAGTGGCTGTATTGGTGCATTACGGGCTGCCGCAATCGGGCGATTTGCCGATCTTTTCTTCCGCTGCGGATTTGGTCAAGGCGGCGGGCGAGATTATTTCGGGGGAAGCGAAGGCGGTGACGGCGGGCTATCCTGCGATGTCGAATCCTTCCGCCGATGAAGTGGCGGATATGCTGGCGGCGTTTCAGAATGAAGCGGACGATGTAGCACCCGCAGAAACGGCGGTGCGCGAGGCACAACTCGAGGCGGCAAAACTGCGTGCCCAAGCGGATGAACTGATCGATGATGCGAAGGAGAACATCGCACACACCTTGCGCAAGCTGCCTGCTCCGGCGGTGCGGCGGGTGTTGCGGTTATTTGGTTTCAGATTTACGCCCAGCCCCGGGGAGCAACCGGAAGAAGACCCGGTGCCAACGCCGGTGGCGTAGAAGAATGAGCCATCGTTGCAGCGGCACATCCTGAGCGCCTGCATGAAATCCTTTCAGGATGCCAAGACCAAGCGATGCTTGGCTTTTCCCCTTGCTGGCGTAATTGTCACAACAAGAAATTCGGCTTCTTTTGTAGAGCGTTCATGATCAGCGCGCTATGAAATATTTCATCACCATTATTACCTCTTGCACGTTTGCCCTTGCGGCGAATCCCGCTTTCGTCCACGGAGTTGCTTCAGGCGCACCCATGGCCGATTCGATCGTTCTCTGGACACGCGTTACTCCTGCTGATGCGAATCCGGTTTCCGTGAGTTGGGAACTTTCCACCTCCTCCAGCTTCACTACTACGGAAGCGAGTGGCACCATCAACGCCCAGGCAGCTCAAGACTACACCGTCAAGGTCATTCCCACTGGCCTTACGGCAAACACCAGTTACTACTATCGCTTCAGCGTGAATGGTGGTGCCATTGTTTCCCCTGTCGGCAAAACCAAAACTCTCCCTAGCGGTGCTACCAGCCAGGCAAGATTCGCGGTATTTAGCTGCGCCAACATCACCGCCGAATACTTTGATGCCTATGCCAAAGCGGCACAGGTCGGCAACTACGATGCCATCATCCATGTCGGCGACTACATTTACGAATACGGCCTAGGCGGCTACGTGGATGCCGAGGACAACTTTGCCCGCTTCGGCTTCGAGCCGGATAAGGAGTGCATCACCCTCAGCGACTATCGTTTACGCCATGCTCAATACAACCGCCAGCCTAGCCTGCAAGCCGCTCGTAGCACCGCGCCGCTGATCTGCATCTGGGACGACCATGAAACTGCAAACGATGCCTACGCCACCGGTGCCCAAAACCACGACCCCGCCACCGAGGGTTCATGGGAAGACCGCGTCGCCGTTGCACTCCAGGCCTACTACGAGTGGAATCCCGTGCGCGAGCCACTCAGCGGCAACCGCAAAGAAGCCTACACCACTTACAACTTCGGAGACCTGCTCGACCTCCATATCTTGGAAACCCGCCTCGTCGCCCGTGACAAGCAACTCGAACTCGCCCCGACCAATGCAGAAGTTGGCGCTCGCATCACAGCAATCCTCAGCAGCCCTACTCTCACTTTGCAATACGCCACCACCTACTCACTGACTCCACCTAGTGGCCCCACCGATGTCGCCGGTATTACCGCCTTCAGCACGGCGCTAGGTCCTATCGTTTTCAACGAATTGGTCGTAGCCAACGTCACAGCCATGTATTCGGGAAATCGCAACCTGCTCGGAGCCAGTCAGCTTGCATGGCTTCAGGGGAAAATGGCCAGTTCCACTGCCACCTATCAAGTGCTCGGCCAGCAAGTGCTCATGGGCAATATGACCATGCCTGCCGAACTTCTCATCGAACTCGCTAACAACGCCGTCAACCCAGCTACCATCACGAAATATGCCACACCGGTTTTCAAACTCGCCAACGGCATCCCGCTCACACCCACAGAGCAAGCAGCCTATGACAACGCCAGACCGCTGCCTTACAACTCGGATGCATGGGATGGCTACGGCAAAGAACGCGAAACCATCCTCCAGACTGCCTTGGGACTGAACAAAAAACTCGTCGTTTTTGCGGGAGACACCCACAATGCATGGGTCAACCAACTCAAAACCCTCTCACCCACCGGCCCCGGAGTTGCACCACAAGGCACCGTCGCTGGCATCGAACTCGCTACCCCTGGCGTTTCCTCACCAGGCATCGAGAAATACTTCCCTGGCCAACAAGACATCCTTCGAGACCTCTTCCTCGGTTACAGCCCCGGCTTGAAATTTGCCAACTTGACCAACCGTGGCTACCTCGATGTCACCTTCACCCCGACCAATGTCGATGCGAAATTTTACTTCAGAGAGCGCAACGGCAACGAGTGGAAAATCCAGCCCATCAGCTCCAACGATGCCAAAGCCCTCACCTTAGGTGCTCCCAGCAACACCACCGAAGCGGATGCTGATTCCGATGGTCTCAACGATTGGCGCGAATTTGTCAGCGGTACCTCCTCCACAATCGCCGATAGCGATGCCGATGGTGTGAATGACAGCAACGAGTTCGCCAACGTCCTCTTCGGCCTCGATCCTCTCACCCCGAACAACCTACAGGCCGTTCTCCTCGCCACCGAACAACGCGGAAAAGACGCTGTCGTCGCCAATCCATCCCTGTTCAATCTTTACACCGCCACCAGCATCCAGGATCTACGCGGCACTGGTAACCTGCTCATTCAGGCCGCCAACAACAAAGTCACACTCCGACTGCCTGTAGAGAAATCCAACAACCTCGATGGCTGGAGTCCTGCTGGCGATTTGTTCCTCGAATTCAATCAAAGTGACTTCCCCGGTAAACAGTTCTTCCGTTTCGACTCTGTTCTCGGCGAGTAAGGTTACTCACTAACGACCAGCACAGCTACCCTCATGGGTGGCTGTGCTTTTTTGTTGTCACGGCATCGCACACGAAACGATGGAGCGCTGTTTTCCATTCGGATACAGGGCCGATCCATTGCTCAAGACTGATGCAATCCATGGCGGTATGAATCGGACGGGCGGCGAGAAATGTCGATTGTTCGGCGAGCGTTTGCGCGCTGAGGGTCGCACTTGCCGGAAGTGCTTGGTGCTTTTTCAAGGTAGCTGCGATTTCCTCGGCGATGCCATGCCATGACACGGGCTCCCCACGGTGGCAGGCGTGGACGATGCCCCGCGCCGGACTCGCCAGCAATGACTCGATCCAACCTGCCAGCTCCTTCATGTGTGTGGGTAGGGAGAATTTATCGCAGATCGCGGTAATCGGTTCGCCGCGCAGAAGTCGGGCGAGCACGGAATCGACAAAACCATGTTTCGTGGCTCCGTAGATCCACGAAATGCGAGCCACGATCGCCTGCGGGTTGGCAGCAAGAACCGCAATTTCTCCTTCCCGCTTGCTTATCCCATAGACCGTTCGTGGCGTGGGTATTTCCTCTAGGGCGATTTTGCCTGAGCGGTCACCGGAGAAAACATAGTCGGTGCTGAAATGAAGAAAGCGTACGCCGTTTCTCGCTGCCCATGCCGCAAGTTTGGCAGGTGCTTGGGCGTTCACACGCTGTGCTGCATCGGGGTTTTGCTCACAGAGATCAGGAGAAGCCATCGCAGCCGGGTTGAGCATGACATCCCAGCCCGGATCAAGCTTCGACTCAAAGTCCAGAGCGGAGAGGTCGAGTTGCTCACGGGTCAACGCAATAACCTCGAAGCCACGCGAGTGAAAATGTTCTACCAAGGCACCTCCGACACGGCCTGAAGCTCCTGTGATGGCAATTTTCACCGCACGAAAAAATGGGTCGATCAGATTAGTCCCTGCTCGCGCAATTCTTCATCGACATCGTCCAGACCCACTGCGCCCGCATGTCGTATCGAACTGAGGCGTTTTTGCGAGCCACGTCGAGTTCCCGGAGCATTGATGCGTTGGCGGATCTCCCCAACAGTGAATGGCGTTAGTGCGGCTACGCCAAGGGCGAGAAGTCCAAAAGCGATGCCGCGGCGAGCACCGCGATGCATCATTTCTCCAAGCAGTAGCCCTGCTGCTGCGCCCATCAATGCAGGCGCTGCCATTGCTGTGTGATCTGTCCAATCGGGTATATCATGCTCAATTTGCATGAGAAAAACGTATCAGGCCTCTGAGCGTAGTGCAACAAGAGAGAATGGAATTTTTGCGCCAACTGTTAGAGCCTGACTTTAAGACCCGCGACCAGTGGTGGATCGATAGGCGGTGGCCGTGTTGGATGCTGGCGGCGTAGAGGTGGGAAGAGAGTTGCGCGTGATTTCCACATCGGCACCGACACCAACGCGATTGTAGAGATCGATCACATCCTTGGACGACATGCGAATGCAGCCGTAGGAAGCAGGGGAGCCGAGACGCCATTCTTCTGGTGTGCCGTGAATGTAAACGCAGCGCCGGTAGGTGTTGATGTTTTGCCGCTCTTTGCCGTAGAGCCAGAGAATCCGCGAAACTATCGGATCTCGTCCAGGCGCGTTTGGACAAAGGACTTCTCCCGTGGGGCGGCGGCTTTTGAATACCATGCCGCTCGGGTGCCCATGGCCAATTTTTTTCGCCACACCTAGTTGGCCAAGTGGGGTTCGATTCGAGCCAGAGCTGCTACCCACCCCGAATTTTGATGTGGAGATTTTATACGTTTTGACCGGAATTCCGTCTTGGGTTAGGAGCAACTTTTGATCGCGCACGGATACGATCATCTTTGACCTGCGATCCACAACCATAGGTTGAGAGCATTGGCAGAGCCACATGGCCGCCACGATGATGGCAATGAGACGAAAAAACTGATGAGAAGAAGCAGGGAAAAATCGCATTTTTGCTCGATGGGATTCAAGTTGCAGCCTCATCGACAAGCACCTTCACCCCACGTGCAGGTATCATTCTTGTCAAAGACGACAAGGACGTGTAGAAAAATCCTACAGGAAAGGGAAGCAAAAGAATGGCAGATGCCCAATTTTTTTCTAGAAATGCCTCGCCCACCACATAGGCGAAGAAGATTCCGAAGAGCAATTCGACCACTGGAGTCAGGGTTTTCATGGCCTTATAGCTACTTTTTTTCCAATCAGCACGAGGTTTTTGATCGATACCGTATTTCGGAGTGCGAACGAAGGCACTCTGGTGATTGAATATGGCTTCGAGTACAGCCTTAGCGTTGTTCACGGCCATACCGATGCCCAGAGCCATGAGCAGAGGAAGATAGGGGATTTCTTTCCACCACGTGCCAGGACGTAGAGCTTTTTGTGAGGTGAGGTAAAATGCGCAGATCGACACGGTGGTAAAAAAGAAGGTCGTGCCGTTGAGGAGATAGTATCCCGTAGTGCCAAGATCAGCTTTATTGTGTTGGTTGGGGTAGATCAAAAAGCAGAGGCAGATCAATGCGAGGTAGGCGAAATTCGATGTGAGATGCGCAGTGGCTTCCAGCTTGATGGCAAGGGAAACATCGCTACGCCAGATGGCAGGCAAAACTTTTTTGCAAACTTGGATGGAGCCTTTCGTCCAGCGATGTTGCTGGCTTTTGAAGCCGTCCATATCCACGGGAAGTTCGGCTGGTGTTTCGACATTGTTGAGGAAAACAAACTGCCAGCCTTTCAATTGAGCGCGGTAGGAAAGATCCATGTCTTCGGTGAGCGTGTCATGCTCCCAGCCACCGGCGTCCTCAATGCAGGCTTTGCGCCAGATTCCCGCAGTGCCATTGAAGGTGAAAAATCGTCCCGAACGATTGCGCGCGGTTTGCTCCAATTCAAGGTGTCCGTCCAAAAACATCGCCTGAACGCGAGTGAGGACGTTGTAAGTGCGATTGAGATGGCCCCAACGTGTCTGAATAAGGCCGACTTTTTCATCGGTAAAGAAATGAATGGTCTTTTGCAGAACATCCGCATGAGGCACGAAATCTGCGTCTAAAATGAAAAGATATTCTCCCTTTGCAAAATGTGTGGCGTTTTCCAATGCTCCTGCTTTGTAGCCCGTGCGATCATCGCGATGGATCATTTCCGCATCAAAGCCCATGCCGCGCAGTCGAGCAGCACCCGCTTCGCAGATCGCTGTCGTTTCATCGGTCGAGTCATCGATGATTTGAATTTGGAGCTTATCCTTGGGGTAATCTAACGCGGCAACGCTATCGAGCAAACGATCAACCACGTGCATTTCATTGAAAACTGGCAATTGCACAGTGATGAGCGGCAATTCTTGGAATGTCGCCTTTGGCGTTGGCGTGTGTTTCCGATGTTTCAGATAAAGATAAAGAATGGTCAATCTGTGCAGCCCATAGCCGGACATGCCGATAAGCACGGCGAAATAACAAATGTACCAAAGGGAAGAATCGAAGACCATAGGATCAGGTAGCTAGAGAACGATGGACGAATACGTAAGAAGAGGATTGGTTTATCAACAAGTTTTTCCACAACCTGTGAAGATTTGCCGAAAAAATGCAAAATTGTACTTTGCTACATTGTTGCGGAGGAGAGACAAGCGAGTCTATGCCGAATCGTCAAGCGGAAAAACCGACATCGTATCGCTCGCCGAAACTGGCTCTCTAACCGCCACAGAGTGTTTATCTTAGGGATGCTATTTTTTGATTCAACCCGACATCCGAAATGAAACACTTTGCACATGCAAGCCTCGCAGCGACTTTCTGGCGTTCTGCTTCGGGTCTCGGGATTATTGGACAACATTGTGATGGATTTACCACTCCTGCACCAAGTTCATCACTCCACATACGTCCGCACGACCCTGGGTGTGATTCCTGTGTAAACATGCCAAGAAATGGTGTCCGCCCACTGAGCGACTTCGCTCACTGATATGTGATCGCCAAAAAGCTCGACCTCATCGCCCTCGCAAACTTCGGGGCCATCGCTGACATCGATCATCATTTGATCCATCGTCACGCGACCTAACAAAGGAAATCGCCGACCACGGATCGCAACCGAGGCGCCATGCCCGGATACATGCCGTGGATAGCCATCGCCATAGCCAACGCCCACAGTGGCAACACGAGTTTCGCGCGTGGTTACAAAGCTTCTGCCATAAGAGATCCCATGTCCGGTCGGCAAGGTGCGGATCAAAGTGACCCGACTTTTTAAGGCCATCACCCGCTGCAATTTTTTTTGAAACTCTTGTAGCGGCGAAACTCCGTACAACATCAAACCGGGGCGCGCGAGATTACAGCAAGCAGGTTCATATCCGATCAAACCAGCACTATTTGCCAAATGCCGCCAGCGGAAATGCAAAGTTCCTCCTATCTCATCGATGATACCAGCAAACTGCGCAAATTGCTTTCGTGTAAATTCTTCATCCTCATCCGCAGAGGGCAAGTGCGAGCCGACACCCTCCACCTCAATGCCTGAATACGCTCGCAATTTCTGCATCACCTCTGCGATTCCCTTTACGAGAAATCCTCCCCGTCCCATGCCGGTATCTACGGCCAAATGCACCTTCAATACCACCCCTGCTTGAAGAGCTAGTTCGGAAAAATCTCGCGCCTCCTCCAACGAGGAAACGCACGGCGTCCATCCTCGTTGGACAATCTCCGCACGTTCTTCGCTCCAAGTGGCACCTAACAAATAGATCCGCGTATCCATCCCAGTCGCGGCAATTCGCCTTGCTTCGCCGACATTGGCTACGCCCAAAAACGCCACGCCTTCCTCCACAAAAACCTGCGCCACACGCTCCAAACCATGTCCGTATGCTCCAGCTTTCACCACTGCCATCAACGCCATTCCAGACCATATATCCTGCGCGATCCGCAAATTGTACCGCAAAGCACGCAAATTGATTTCCGCCCAACAGCGCGGCGGCGATACCACAAGTTCCTTTGTCAAGTTTTCCTCCATCACGCGATTTGATCTCGTAAATGTAGCACCACACTCGCCGCGGATGTCGTCTTGAGGTCTTCATCAAATACCCGCAAAAACTGGCACAACTCGCGAAACAGTCGCTCACAGTGCTTGTCCCATTTCTTGGCGCTCAATATTGTCATCACGCACTCGCGCCCGTGAAGCAAACGAATTTCAAAACATCCCGCGCCACCTAGCTCTTCCATCTCACGACGAAGCTGATTGAAAAACACCATCTCGATTGCGCATCCGCTTTCTTCGATCATTTTCTTCAAACACACCTGAACGGGTGGAGCTAAGGGGCGCAATTTCTTAGCAATCGTCTGACAGCCGATATTTTCCAGCATCTGCTGCATTTTTTCATAGAGCTTCGTCAAGGGCAGCAGTCGCAAGGGGCACTTGTTTTCCAAGTATTCGAACATGCCGTCACAAATCTCATCCGCAAACGGAAAATCGTCGCAGTCCGCAGCATGCATCGCACGGCGTAACGCGTCTCGTAGCCACTGGGAATCGTAAGTCGCCACTTGATGGCGTCCCACTTGCAACACAGGGCGATTTCCATTCCATGCGATCACATCAATATTCCGACTTGTTTCCCTTCTTTCTTATTCACTGATTTCCCCATCTGCTGACCTTGTTCCATTCAGTCCTTAAACAATCGACGTTGCAACGGATCACGTGCGGCACGTCTCTCCAACGCTTGAATTTCATTAATAAACTCGCCGACGTTCTCGAATTTGCGATACACCGAAACGTAGCGCACGTAAGCAACAGGGTCCACCGAATGCAGTTTGTCCATGACCTTTGCGCCGATCACCGCCGAGGGCACTTCCGCTAAGTGATCCTTGTGAAGTTCGCTCAAAATTTCCTCCACCGCCCGATCCAGGCGATCCATCGCCACGGGTCGCTTCTCGCACGCTTTGACCAATCCGCGTAACAATTTTTCCCGATTCAATGCCTCTCGCGTTCCATCGCGCTTCACGACGCGAAGCTCTGTGCGCTCGATCTGTTCGTACGACGTGTAGCGATAGCTGCACACCATGCATTCCCGCCGCCGACGAATCGTCGTGCCGTCCTTCGACATTCGTGAATCGAGAACTTTATCTTTCAGAGAGCCACATTGGATGCATCGCATGATCGTTTGCAGAAAATACCGCGAGATCTTGGGCATCCACCCATCGTAGTGTCAAAAGAAAAAACCTACTACATGTCGATTCAAAGGAAATTCGTCCTGCGGCAACGCGGGCGATATTCAGCACAAGTTAAATAAATTGCATGGCACAGAGGAGAGGCCATGAAATTGTAGCAAAATCAATCAAGGGGAACTTGGTAAAGAGCGAGATCGTTAGAGAGAGGCTCGGCATCGATTTCGTTTCTCGTGGCCTCCCATTCCTCACGATTGCGCTGGCTGGATCTGCGCGTGAGCGATCGGCCGCGCTTCCGTTCGATAGCACTTTCGGCGTCTGCCGTTGGTGTCGGATCATTCCATTCATTGATTGGCCATTGTTCTCTGGTTTTCATAAGATGGGGTGCTATGGGGTATTGGCTGAATGTTCGTCTTGTTCGTGAGCTTCCACGAACCACAAGTTCTTATCGGCGGATCTGGAAATTTCAGTCAGGATGTCCACGGTATCCGCATCCTCGAGCACTGCAATTAAGGCGATGTCTTTGCGCAGCAGTTCGCTGAAATAGGAGATCGCATGGGCTACCTGAGCGACATGTTTGCTGCCGCTGGGATAATCAACCGAGTATTCCGGCAAGGTCGATGCTGCATGTACGGACTGAATTGTGCCCATCGCAACTCCTCCCAGTTGGACGATCCTTTCGGCGATGAGATCAACAGAGTTTTCTACATCGTGGAAAACTTTGTCGAAAAGTTCATGTAGCGGAATGAAGTGAGGTCCTTTGACATTCCAGTGGGCTTGCTTTGTCTGCAGCATTAGATCGATGGAGTCGGCGAGCTTTTGTTGTAGGATGGAAACGACTTCTTTCCTGACCTTTTGGGGGAGACTGTTTCTTGTGTGGGTGAGCTTGATGGTTTTGCTATGTTTCGTTTTCATCACCAAGAGAATAATGGATCAGTCGATCGATTTCCATGGGGTGCTTACCCCAATCTTGGACATCACTCAGCTTTCGTGATTTGAGTGCAGTTTTCGATGATGCCGGCGGATATGGCATAGCGAGTGAGGCTAGCCGTTTCGTGCAAATTGAGCTTATTCATGAGGCTTTGTCGATGTTTCTCCACTGTTTTGATACTGATGTGCAATTCTGCGGCTGTCTCTTTATTGCACTTGCCCTCCGCCACCAGTTGTAAGACTTCGGTCTCGCGGGATGTCAAATCGATCACCATGAGTTTCACGCCTTTCCCACGAGCGCCGGGCTTCTTTCGATGATTGATTTTCTGTAAAATTTCTGGGCTAAATACATTGATACCCTGAGCGACTTTCCGTATGGCTACGGGCAAAACGCAGGCGGCCGTTTTTTTTAGCAGATAACCTGCTGCGCCCATGGCGATGGATTGAAAGATGTATGCCTCATCGCCATGCGCGGACAGAATCAACACCTTGGTCTTGGGGGCGGATTTAAGAATTTGTTTCGTGGCTTCCATTCCGTTGAGAATCGGCATAGCGATGTCCATCACCACGACATCGGGCGTGTGGAGTAGAGCCAGGTCAACAGCTTGTCGTCCATTTTCCGCTTCGCCTACGACGAGGAATTCGCTTTCCATTTTTAATAAGGCAGAGAGGCCTTCGCGTACAAATGTGTGGTCTTCTGCTAGCAGAATGGTGATGCGTTTCATGGGTCTGGTGTTTGCATGTTTGTTGATGATGGAGGAGCGGAGATATCGGTTTGCTCTAGTGGTAGAAAAAGTTTCACTTGGATGGTCGTTCCCTTGCCTGGAGATGATTCTAACAGAAATTTTCCGCCAACCATCTCCACCCTTTCTCGCATACCTAGCAGTCCAAGTCTGAGTTTGTTGGTGCCACTTTTTGGGGCGTTGATGGCAAAGCCCTTGCCATCGTCACGGATCTTCATGGTGAGTATGTTGTTTCGCTTGCGAATGGTGAGTGTGGCATGGTCGGCCTTCGAGTGGCGTACAATGTTCACCAATGCTTCTTGCGCTACGCGATAAAGCACAGTCTTTTCCTCGTCGCTGATGTTTTCCACCGTGGGAAATGCGCTGATCTTACTAGCGATTCCCGAGCGCTCGGTGAAATCGATCAAGTATGCGTTGAGCGCGGGAATCAGCCCCAAGTCGTCAAGAACGGTGGGGCGCAAGTCGCAAGCAAATCGATGAACCACATCCACGGATTGCTCGACGTGTCGCTGCGTGATGGCAATGTTTTTAAGGATTTCTCTCGAGTTTGCGTGAGTTTGTAAGGCGAGGGCGGTAAGGCGAATATTGATCCCCGTTAAGGTTTGTGCGACCACATCATGGAGTTCTCTGCTAATGATTTTGCGATCCTCCTCCTGCATCTGGAAATGGTTGCGCGATAGAGACCGCAGTTCATCTTGGAAATGCAGAGATTCTTTCAGTAGCTTGGAAGTAGTAGCTTCGCTGGCTTTGAGAGCCACCTCCATGCGAATGCGGTGCAGGATTTCTTTTTTCAATTCTTTGTTCTTTGCGACCAACTCTTGAGAGCGCTTGCGAAGTTCATTCATGGCCGCTTGGATCTGGATGTTCTTTTCGCGGGCAACGCGGTGACTGCCTTCGATGGGCATGATTGCTTCGGCAAAAAATGATCCAGCTAAGCGGATCAATTCGGCGTGGTGAACGGGAGAATCTGTCGAAAGAATATCAATCAATACTTCTTCGTGTAGGCGAGCTAAGTCGAGGGTTTCAAGGCCGCATTTCAGTGCCCTAATCCCCAGTTTGCCGGCTTGTGATACATCATGCGGCGGCAATGCACGAAGGTAGAATCGTAAAGCCGTGCGGTATGCGATGAATAGCTTGGGGTTTCTATGAAACATGGGGTTTCCCCGTGAGGGAATGAAATGTTATCGAGTCGAGTCTTACCTTGACATGCGGAACTACTTTGGCGAATTGTTTTTCCTGTTTTTAGTAAAGAAGCAAAAGCTGCTGATCGGGATCGGAGCTACCAGTCAGTTCTTGTTTGGCTCGGTCATAATCATATTTGCTAATCTCATGAGCTTGCCGTCCCGCAAGAATGGCAAGTTCGGTAGTTCTCGCGTAAACCTTTTCCCTGCTTACACTCCCTGCTACGAATGGGTGATTTGTTGACATGGCGGATTCAGAATGGATCTCTATGGGTGCTTTCATCGAAGCCACCCTAGCTTCTTTATTCCTCGGCGACGATAGGGCATTTACCCCAATTTTTTTCGCGACGAGAATCGCTTTTTTCCTAGTCGGATGCTCAACCCAAAGAAGAGACAACGTAGTAGGTAATCACCCTATAGCGCAGAATGATTCGCGCTCCTATGTTTTAAACATGACAGCAAAAACACATGGCGAAACGGAATGGTTGAGTCCGAGTACGTGCCAGTCGACATACGAGATTGAACCATCGCACGCTACAGTAGGCGAAGCCATTACCGATCTCTATCAAGCGCATTTAACGATCAAGAGGCGCTCGATCGTAGAACAGGACTGCCACAACGAGCAAGAACTCTTGAATGGTTTCCCCATTCAACAATCTGCCTCGGTTTTCTCCAAGAAAAATTCCGTGAATCGAAATCAATGAAAGCACAGTTCCGATACATGGCCACCTTTCTGATTCTCATGGTGACCTTTCAGCATCTAGCAATCTCACACGCACCCATTACTCCTGTTCTTTCTTTCGTTCGAGCAAGCACTCAAGGAGAAAATGAAAATCGATCTGAGCCTGGAAGGCTCTACATGAAGGAGGTTGTATGGCTACGACTCCTTGCTGAGCCGACCCAGCATCTGCTTCGTGCGCATGAAAAATTTGACATCAAAGACTTTGCGTCTGCTGCACGTGAAATGAGTGTCGCCAGTGGCTTTATCCTGATCGCTGCTGGTAGAGCTGAAAACACAAACAACGAACTTCTTATCGGTGCTGCTCACGAACTCGATCTACTTGCGGCAAGCATGAATGATGTGGCAAATCCATCTCTGGCAGATATCAAAGAAGTTTTTGCACTAGCAGCTTATGCACTTGCTTCGAACAATTACAACAATGCACGGCTGGCGATGCAGGCTCAGGATTATTTGCCCGCACGACTCTACATCGCAGCCGCCGTAGACGAAGCGGAGCACATGACCATGTGGTCGGATTCCCACGCAGACATCGGCATGACAGCCGCCGCGGACTCCTTGCCATTCACTTCTGAAATGATGTTCAAAAGCGGTGATCATCTGGTGGAGGATGCCAACCAAAGCATTCAGTGGGATCGCTTAGCACGTGAAAGCATTCCAGCCAGCGAAGAATCGAACTTTGAGCAACAACTATATTTTCCTAGCAATTAAGAAAACAAACAACACACAACAAAAAATATGAATATGAATAAATCAGACTCCCAACTCCAAAAAGACATCATCGAGGAACTCAAATGGGAACCATCCGTGAATGAGGCAAACATTGGTGTAGAAGTAAAAGACGGCATCGTCACGATAGCCGGGCACGTCGATAGTTATGCGGAAAAACTGCATGCCGAAAAAGCGGCACTGCGTGTCTCTGGTGTCAGAGCTGTCGCTGTAGAAATCGATGTCAAACTTCTAAGCCATACCAAGCGCACCGATGGGGACATCGCCCTCGCTGTCAAAAACATGCTGGATTGGAACGTGTTCCTTCCCAAAGATTCCATCAAAGTCATGGTAGAAAATGGCTGGGTTACTTTGACGGGGATTGTCAATTCGGACTACCAGCGTATGACAGCCTCCCTTTCCATCCGCTATCTCACAGGAGTGACTGGCGTAAGCAATGAAGTGGCAATCAAGCCAAAGGTCAGCGTTTCTACAGTCAAGTCCGACATCGAAGCCACACTAAAGCGCCGCGCTCTTGAAGATGCTAGTTCCATTCACGTGGAAGTGCATGATCACGATGTGACTCTAAGCGGCACAGCGCACAGTCTTGCCGAGTTGCAACTGGTGCGAGTCGCCGCAAGAAATTCTCCTGGCGTAAGCAAGGTGAAGGACAACATGCGTCTTACATTCGCATAGCTACAGCCATAATGAACCACGGCAGGGGCATCGTGTAACCCAACCTGCGATGCCCCCACCCATTTTTGCGAAGTCTTTTCTGCTGGGGCATATACCCCATAGGAAAAATTGCCCAACCTGGCAATGTGATGAAGTAACACCATTGCGCAGGCGCGGTGCAATCCCTCTACTCCCATGTCAACCATCTACGCAAATTTAGGCGTGCGCCGCCGACTCATGGAATACCTCGGCGGTGATGAGTTAGAGCATGCGACAGCAGCTTACATCACCAATGCTGATCGTTACCAGTTTGATCAAGGGCAGTTGCGATCACCGCGTGATCTGGACCACTATCTCTCAAACGAATTGGACATTTCGCGCTCATTGGCAGACTCAGAGTCCATACTGCTTCATCTGGATGTGGAATATGTCAATTTTGATTCACCTGCCGAGGCATACTTGAATCCAGGGCGCTCATTTGACCTCCAAGAGCCAGTAGTCCGTGTCATTCATGGGCTTTTGCGCCAATGGGGCATACGGCCTTTGCATATTCTTACGGGCCAAGGACATCATTTTGTCTGGCGCATCGCACGAAAATCCGCCACGGCGCGCAAGCTCACAAAACTCTGCCCCGCGCCTGAATTGCTAGAAACATGTGCAACTCGAGTGCCACAGCAGTACGTGCGAATCATCAACGACGAAGCACACCGCGCATTTGCTGCTGTCTCAATGCTCATGGAATACGTGGCACATAGGATCAAAGAACTCGCTGAACCGCTGTCCGATCTTCCCGTGGAAATTACCGCTGTTCATGTCGGTGCATGCTCCACAAAACCACGCGAGATCATTTCTATCGACATCTCCGAGTATGGCGACCCGCTGCACACACGAATGGTGCGTATGCCTTTTACACGATACCTCAAACCGTGGGTCAGTGGTCTGGCTCATGCCCTAGGCATCGAGAAAAAAATTCCGCCGTTCCTTGCCATTCCGCTGCATGAAATGGACACGCAAACGGCACTGAAAATCCGCCAAGAGGATAAAAAAGTCTGCGATTTAGCACACCGCACGTCCATGCACATTCCTAGGCGCGAGGCTGGCACCAAGCATCTTCTCAAGGAATACCTCAGCTCTCCGCTGCGCCAGTTTCATGAGTATTTTTACTCGGATCAACACGATGCCAAACATACCTGGCATGAAACGTATGACCGCACATCCATGGCGGCTCTTCCAACATGCGCTCGGCATATTGCGATTTGGCCTAACGACTTATTGCTCAAGCCCGCAGGAATGCAACTCATCACTCGCTGCCTGTTGGCGGCCAAATGGCATCCTCGACACATTGCAGGCTTCATCCGCTCCAAATTTGAAAATCCTGCTTTCAACTGGGGCGTTAACTGGGGCGACTACGTACCCGCGATCCGCGCCGATTTTTACACCCGCCTTTTCGCTGGACTTTATGCCACAGGCCTCGATCCACTCATCGACCTGAACTGCACCTCCACTCGCGAAAAAGGCTTCTGTTGCGATTGCGCAAACAACGAAAAAGTCACTCTCGAAACCATACGCCAACTCCTGCTTCATCCATGAACATCACCGACACTCGATGGCCCATCGGCCTCTCCACAGGCTGTTTCTATCGCCACAGCATTTTCTCTGTCTTGGAGCAAATCCACGACAGCGGCTTTCACGCGATTGAAGTTTGCTCCTTCCCACTGCACCTCGACTATCACCGCGAGGACGATGTGCGCCGCGCCAGTGAAATGATGCGTCATTGGAACCTACGGCCCATTTCCTTTCACGCGCCATTTGCTGATCACATCGACATCACCTCGCCAGATGATGCGATCCGCGAGACCTCCATCACAGAGCTCATCACCGCCTGCCGCGCCGCCGCGCAACTTGGCGCAGAAAATATCGTGCTTCATCCCGGACCCGAGCGAGAGGGACAACCGCCGGTAGAAGAATTTCGCCAACGTATGAACAATGCTGCGGCTTCTCTTAACCGCGTGGCTGCCTTTTGCTGCGAGGCTAAGGTACAACTTCTGTTAGAAAACATGCTGCCGCACCTGCTGTTTGGTCATACCAGCGATATGATGTATCTCCTTGGCGAGATCAATACTTGCGACGTAGGCACCTGCCTCGACACAGGTCACGCTCGTCTCAGTGGCGACCTTGGCCACGTCATTCATAAACTCTCCGGCCACCTCAAAATGGTTCACATCAACGATAACCATGGTGATAGAGATGCCCATCTCATCCCTGGAGAGGGCAGCATCGACTGGCCATGGGTGATCACACAACTACAGCACTACCATTTCCACGGCGGACTTATCATTGAGATGTCGGCACGAGAAAATGAGACAGTAGCTGACACGCTAGCCCGCGCCCGCAAAGGCAGAGAATTTCTCAACCATCTCCTGCCCATGCAGACGAACTGCGGATGATCCCGCTCGTTACCTCCGCATCGTCCGTCAACGCAGATCACCCGGAATGGATTGGGGTGCTTACCCTATCGCAAACGATCGCAGTGCCACCTACAGTAGCGAGGTGAATGCCAACCTGATCGTCAAAGTTGTTTCCGTCTTGCGAACCGAAGAAATCCTGATTGTTTCTCGCAAAATGCTCAGAGAGCGCGCTGTTGTGCTCGCATCTGATAATGGTCGTGCGCCGCATGAAACCTGCAAGATGGATTGGGAACAGGCAAAACGAGAAATGTGTGGAATCCGCACCTCGGACACACTCCCCAGTGGTGTTGATTCGGAATTATTGAAGATATGACGAATGCGGTGTCTGCAACACTAGCGCAGATGGTACAAACGAAGCAGTCAGTTTTTCCAAGAGTTCGGCGAGATTCACACTGACGATGGAAGTGACCTTGTCGCTCATCGCGTAGGGTAGAATCAGATTTTCGCCGTGGAGAAGAGAGCCACAACTATAGACGACGTTTGGCACATAGCCTTCCCGCTCGTTTCCGGCGGGAGAGAGGAGCGGTTCGCGCAGTCGTCCAATCACTTGGGTGGGATCATGCAAATCCAGAAGCACCGCGCCAATGCAGTATTTGCGCATCGGCCCCACACCGTGAGTGATGACAAGCCAGCCGGCATCCGTCTCGATGGGCGAGCCGCAGTTTCCTACTTTCACGGACTCCCAAGCTTCCGCAGGACGCATCAGGATTTGTGGATTGTCCCAGTAGTGAGGATTGTCTGACGACATGATCATGAGGTTCTCGTCATCTTGGCGAGAGAGCATAAAATATCGGCCTCCGATTCGACGAGGAAACAGCGCCATGCCTTTATTTTGCACCGCACTGCCATTGAGTGTGAGTATGCGGAAGTGCAAGAAATCTAGGGTTTCGATCAATTGGGGCAGGATGGCTTTTCCATTGTAGGCGGTATAGGTCGCATAATACATGATCGAGCCGTCGTCTTCGGTAAAACGGACAAAGCGCGCATCCTCGATGCCGTTGCTTTCGTTCGGCGAAACAGGGAAGATGATCCGCTCGCTAACCGTTAGTTTGGGACAGAAGCGTAGTTCGTAATTGGAGTCCGCGAGCCATTGGATGCACTCCAGCGTGCGTTTGAGTTCATGGGTTCCAGGGTGATTTTCGTGGCGCACCGTGCCGACACTCTGATTGAGAGCACTGCGGGTAAACTCCCGATCCAAGGGCGCGATGAGCGCGTTCACGTAGGGGTTGTCGAAACCCATTTCGTGGAATTTTAGGACGAAACTCTTTTTCCGATAGCGTGGGTTTGGTTCGATCTCAGGCATCGACACATATCGCGTGACTGGATCCAGTTTGATCGCACCATCTGCCGAAATTTCGCCTGAGCGGAATTCAATGGATGATATGTGGCCTTCACCAGTGGCACGCAGGCTCATAATGAAGCGCAGGTGCCCCGCCGGCATTCCCTGCTGATCGGGATGAGGAACGATGGATGGATTGAACAGCGCAGCGGACTCCAATGCATACTCTCCGGAAAATAGGGCGCCGATCAGTAACTCTCGATCCCTGGTCAGAGTCCGATGAGTGAAAATGTGTTGTTTGACCGTGGCATAATTTGCCAGTAGGACTTTTTCTATATCGTAGTGCCGCGATTCAAACTCCGCTTTGACAATGTCCATGGCGGATTTCACTTCTTCTTCACTCATGGCGAGCGCACGACCAAGGATGGTGGCAATGCGGCGATGATCGGATGAAATGAATGGGCGAATGATCACTCGTGCGCTGTCGGGCAAAAGCTGAATCGGATGGCGAGTAAGAGCGATGGGTTTCATTAGCGGAATAGGGGTGTGGGATGGGCGTCGTGATTCATTTCTGCGAGGGCGATATGGAAAGCGAGCGACGACTCGGCACCTTGGTTTTCGTTGACGCGGCTTTCATGCAAGCCGTCAGCACAGCCTCCTGTGGCTGAGTCGTAAAGTGATTGGCCTAGATCATTGCGACCCAGAAACCACTCGAAGGCGCGTTTCGCCTCGCTAGTCCAGAATGGATCCTCGGTGAGGCGGAAGGCATCCAGGCAGGCGGATACCATGGCTTGAGCTTCCACTGGTTGTTGATCGAAGTCCGCACGCGCGCCGTTTTTGGTGTAGAATCCATTGCTACCAATAGGACGAAAATCTCCCGCTTGCGTCCTTTGGATGGAGACGAGCCAGCGCAGCGATTTTAGGCCGATCTGATAGACCTCGTCGTCGCCCATGCTTTTGCCCGAAAGGATCATCGCTTGTGAAAGGCGCGCGTTGTCATAAGTAGCCTCGTTTTCAAACCATGGCCAATCCTCGCTGGCGCAGTCATTCCAGCGAGTCACCAGCTTCTGCGTGAGAACCTCGCGCGCCGCCATGACCTTGGTTTTACCAGGGTGGCGCAGCAGATACTCATGAATGCCCAACAAGGTAAACGCCCACGCCCGTGGGGAAATGAAGCCAGCTACAGGCGGCAGAGCGAGTTCGAAAAGATACACCGATAGCCTCTGGTGCCCTTTGTTCGCTGAGCGGGCGGTGCCGACTCCTAGTGCCCACATGGCACGACCATGACTATCCTCACTGCCAGTTTTTTCCAACCACTGGCGACTATGGCTCATGAAATTGCGGAAGCGTGTCGTCTGGTGATCAAAGGCCGCTGTGAGAAAAGCCAAATAGGTGGTCTCCCATGGCTTGAGTGGCCCTGGCTCGGCAAGCAAACAGCAGAGGATGAAAGCGCGGGCGTTGTCATCTGTGCAGTAGCCTTCGTGGAAATTCGGGACGTTGAAAGTGGCGTGTTGGAAAATGCCTGTGCCGTCGCTCATGCGGACAATGTGATCCAGTCGCAGCGGCGGCAGATTGTAGGGTCTGCTGCCCAAGGTCCAGCCCCCAAAGGCACCGCGTGGCATCGACTTGCGATCCGCCTGCGCATGCCGGAATGACTCCACATAGCCCGCTGCTACTGCCGGCCAAATCATTTTTCTGCCCGCCTGCCATGCATTCCTGCGCGTGGCTTCGAAGAGACTCGAATCATTCAGATAATCACAAACCGCATCTGCTATCGCCTGTGGATCACGGAATGGCACCAGTTTCCCATAATTTTCTGCCAACAATTCTTTGGCATGCCAGTAGGGAGTGGAGATTACCGCTTTGCCCGCGCCGTAAACCTGCGCGAGAGTGCCGGATGTGATCTGCGCTTCATTGAGATACGGCGTGAGATAAATGTCAGTGGCGCAGATGAATTCGATCAAGTCTTCTTGCGAAACGAAGCGGTCGTAAAAAATCACATGCTCTTTCATGCCTCGCTCATCCGTCAGTCGCTCCAATCCAAGCCGGTAGCTCTCGCCTTCGCGTTCCACCAAATGCGGGTGCGTGGCGCCAAGGATGAGATAGACCACATTCGGATGTTGTTTGACGATTTCCGGCAATGCCTCGATCACCTGCTCAATCCCCTTGCCAGGACCTAACAAGCCGAATGTCAGCAAGACCCGCTTTCCTTCGAGTCCGAATTGCTCCTTGGACAGCGAGGAGTCAGCAAAGGCGATGTCCGCGATGCCGTGGGGAATCACATCCACCTTGGTCATAGGCACGGAATAGACGTCGCGAAGAATTTCCGCGCCTTTATGCGCCATCACCACCAATCGGTCACTGCGGCGCACCAACTCGTTCATCACTTTGAGCTGGGTGCTGTCTGGTTGAGCAAGGACGGTGTGTAAGGTCGTCACTACCGGCATTCGAACCTCCTTCAAGAGCGATAGCAGGTGCATGCCAGCCTGTCCTCCGTAAATGCCGAACTCATGCTGCACGCACAATACTGCGGCGTTATGGAAATTGAGGAAATCTGCCGCTCTTCGATACGAGTCCAAGTCCTTCTGGAGGATCTCGGCACGGACCCTCAGCGGGTATTTGTATCCTTCTGCTCGATCATTGACTCCTACAGCAAAGCACTCCGAATTGGGTAATGCGGTAGCGATCGCCTCGCATAGGTCTGTGGTAAATGTGGCGATGCCACAGCGCCTTGGATCGTAACCGCCCACAAAGGCGATTTTCCCCGGCCACGCTAAGGCACTCAAACTCGGCCTTTCTGGTAAAACACTTTTCGCATTCCACAGAAGACACGCTGCTAGCATGAAATGCAACTTATATTTTTTAGATGCCCAGGGTTCAGGTTGGCAATCGCACTACCCATATTGCGATGCTTCGCTGGCAACTCTTGCTCATTTCATCAATCTCCGCGAATTTACACTAAATCATCTCGACTTTCACTTTCCTCCGCTCTACCAAATTACCCATGAGAACGTTTTACCGTTTCGTGTTTCTTTGCATCATAGGAAATCTCTTCGTCCTAGCTCAAGAAGTTCCTGCTGTTGATCCGAAAACTTCATCGATTCCGGTCAAATCGATATCTTGGTCATTGGTGTATCTGCCAAGTATTGAATGGAGTGAGACTGAAATCGCGGATGCGCTCACTATCATCAACGATCTGAAGCCGAATTTAGTGCTATCATTAACTCCGTGCACCTACGCGGATCAGATTCGAAAGTTAGCATGCAAACCTCAACTATTGGATCGCAACGAACGCTCAAAAAACGGCATCAAATCAGGAACTCCAAGCAATCCTCACTCACGATACATCGATACAAGCACTCGACACTCGATTATCGAGGCCAGTCAAGAAACGCCAAATCTTGTTTGGTTATCCTCGGAAGAATTCAACGGAAATGGCTCTTATGGACCTAAAGTAAATGTCCGTGAACGCGATGCGCTGGCAGATTTTCAAATCCGCGAGCAGATGACCCATAGGCAAGGAGAGGTCATTTTCCTTCTCGACACGGACGCCTCCATTGCCGACGAAAACCAATGGAGCGTGCCTTGGAATCATGTTCGATACCAACAAGCACCCAATTCCATGACGGGCTACACCTGCATACGACCTGCTACTTTACAAACACACATTGCTGCCATTGACGGTATCGCGACTCGCGTTCCTGTGATACATCGAATCCGCTCAGGAGCAAATGGTATGGAATGGGAAGTGTTTCCCATTGACGGCAGGCCTGCGATTCAACACCACACCATCGCGAAATCAGAACGCAAGATCAACGCCCCGAGTCCTAAAGTTCAATGTTTGAAAGCACCTAAAGTTCCCGATGAAGTTCCACTTTGGATGGACGAATACGTCAATCAAAACCCCGCTCTCGAGACAGGAAAAACCATTCGCCGCGGATCTATGTCGCGGCTTTTCCGTTGGAATGTTGAAGATTTTCGCAGAGATTCCTTTCACCTGTTGCATGCAAACCATCATCCCGTTGCCGATCCAACAATGCCACTTCCGGAACTAGAGCGCGGTGCTGTTCGCTCACCTAGTAACCGATTTTCTATCACAGTAGGTCAGTTGGATGGCAATGGATGGTATCCGTGTGACGGTGACGATGGAATCAATGTGTATTTGAATGATCGACGCATGAATAAAAGTCATCTTGTTTATTTTCAAGGACTTTACGGAGCATGGCCTTCCGCAGCGACTTGGTTTACGGATCGTTATGTGATCACTTCTGGAACTGCGATTCCAGTAGATGAATACGATGATGAAACCGGGTATGAAGGTTCCAACGAAGCTCCGACAACGCTATATCTGCTTGACCTACAGACGGGAAAAGCCTTCAGCACCAATAGCTACGCTCCAACAAGTGCGCGCTTGAATGCCCCCACCGAGCGAATTTTTTTCCCTGATGCATCATCGTATGAGACTCAAGTGACTTGGAAATTTTTATGGCAAACCGTCGAAGCAGGCTATCGAATCAAACCGCAAGAGGCACCGATCTCGATTGATCAAGCGATAAAAGATACGCAGTTATCTTCCAAGCCCAACGCGAGATGGAAAGATCTCGGCATCTGGCCGTCTCCAGAAACATGGAAGATGATCAAAAAGAAAGATCAAGAATGGGATGTTGATCCGAAAAAAATCATGAAAAATGCTGGCGACTCCTTTCTTACTTATACCGAGATCAGCCAAGGTCAGCGCCAATACCGGTTGGCCATCTCTTCCTTCAGTTCTGGTGATTTTGGCGGAAAACATACTCTCGATCGTATTGTTGCCTCCGCCGATCTATTCATCACGGGAGAAGGACACATGCCGCAACTCAAATCCGTCAAACGTTTCGGCGACAGTGAGCAGCTTCTCTTGCTTGGAGGAATTTACCTAAAGCCCAACTCTGAAGAAGGCAACTGGATCTTGCTTATGGATCAAAGTCAGCTGCGCGCTTGGTCAGCGCATTGGTAACCCGATGTTCAAAGAAATCGAACGATACCCTCCGCCCCAATTTTGATCATAAAATGTGACCTACTGCAGTAGCAGCATTGAGAGGGGGGTGTAGGCTGATGATTATCTCAATCAAAAGTCACTTGATTTCTGATGTTGGATTTACGAGCAATAGCTTTTTATTTGCGAAATCTAGTTCATCATTGGCAGGAATCCATAAACGCCAACGTCCAGAATCTCCAATTCTGATTAAAAATGCTAATTCTCCCACAAGAAAATTACGCGGAAGCTCAATGTATTTATCCCAATCAACTTCAACTTGATTATTTATGGCGTGAATTAACGGTAATTCGCGCCAGATTCTCTCATCAAATGGAGTAGGATTGTACCCATCAGAAAAAATTTCTTTTTGAATCACCGTAAATTTTTCTCCATACTTTTTTAAGGTCACAATTTGAAGATATTCACCAGGTTTTAGTACAAGTCTTGATCGATCAAATTCCCAAATATCAAACTGGCGCATGTGTATAACTCCACTGACCGAAAGATCAGTTAAGTCACCGAGTTCTTCCATTTCTTTAGGATCTCCCTGAAACTCTTTCGTATCAGCTTCTACATCTTTCTTATCACAAGAGGTCATCAACAGACAGAGTATCAACACAAAGTTCGTATAGCTCTTCATTTTCGATTAGGGTTTTGGATCTTCATCACTGCTCAGTAAACGCCTTAGCCGTTTGTGGGACGTTAGGACTATCATTTTGGGTGAAGAGGCTTGGGGTTCAGAATGATTGGCAATCAACCTATGCTTGGATGAACTGGCCAAAATCAATATCAAGAAAGCTGCACAAAGCTTATTTCTTGGGAGGGGCGGGGAGTTGGGCGGGTGGGGGGGCGGGGGGATCGATGATGTTGACGATCGTTCGAACGGCTTCTAGCTCGGGGATTCCGGCGTAATCGATGGCGGCACTGCTAAGGGCACTCAATGCTTCATTTTTGCGTCCAGCGCTACGCTCCATGCCGATGAGATGGAGGTCGCAGTGAAGGCGGTCGGCTGGCTCGGTGTAGAGCTGTTTGGCTTCTTTGAAGTAGAGCTTGGCTAATGCTTCCTCTTTGCGCGAGAGGTAGATGAGGCCAAGATTCTCCAAGAAGATGGGGTTTTTCTTTTCGCGACCAATGCGGTCTATTTCGGCAAGATATTTTGAATCGGAAAGCTCGTGGATTTTTCTGGCCACTCGGAGAGCTCGATAGACTTTATCTCCGGGACTTTTTTCGCCCGTGCCATCGAGATGGAGAAAGGGGCGATACAGTGGATCACCCAGGACGACGCTTTGCCATGAAAGCGCAGGAATGGAAGAGTAAGCCGCTTCGACTAGCGACGAGCCAGTGAGGAGGGCTTTTTGGAAGGCATCGAGTTGATGTGTGAGGTGGAGGTACGGCTCATAGACGTTACCCACGGAGGCAGCCGCGCCTCGGGAGAGGAGTGGACCACACCAGTTGGCGGAGTGACTGCGCACGGTAGAGGCGCTGAAGCTATGGAGGTGGACTGCCACCGAGCCTTTGCGGAGCGATCCGCCGCGAGTGAAGGGGCCGCAGGCTGTCCATTCATACCAGCCGAAATAGAGTGCGGCATCGCGCATGGGGTAGTTTAGCGGATAGGTTTCTTTCCATGGGTGAACTTCGGTGGGGAAGCCGTAATCCAACGCTGTAAGCGAAGCTGAGCGGATCCATTTGTCGCCATCGGGATGGAATTCGGAAAGGTCGTAGTAGGCTCTGCCCCAGAGTCCCGTTATTTCGGTATCGATGGCATCTTGGATCATACGCTGGCAGGTGGCGAGGTCTGGGCCATCGATGCGCCCGACGAGTAGCAAGAAAGGCATATTGGCCTGCATGATGCCGGTTTTGTTTTCAAAAAAGGGATTGCGCGCTGGGCCATCGATGGGCAAATCGCGAACGCTGAGAAGGGCGAGTTCGGCATCGACGCTGGCTTCATTGGCACCATCCAAGGGGGATTTAGGCGATTGCCCTGGCGGGACAGCAGGGCCAGCCCTGCGGGCAATTTTTAATGGCACGCCACGCATGGTGACGAGGACTTTGATGCGAGAAGATGTCGAGAGCACGGTGCCATCTTGTGCTTTGCCCATTGTCCACCATTGTTTTTTGTCGAAAGTATCGCGCAGAGGGGTGAGCAGAGAGGTAGTAAATTCATCGCGCGAGATTTCTTCATTTTTGGAGAGCGGAAGGGCGATGACATTTGCTGCGGGGATGGAGCGGGCTTTGGCGTAGGTTTCCGCGAGGACTTTGGATTCGGGTTCTGCGGAATTGTAGAGAATGGCGACCTGATCTGCGGGGATGGGTTCAGGTGCGGCGATGGCTGGAGTCACGCTGGCGAGGGCGCTAAGTAGGGCGGAGAGAATGGTTTTCATATCAATGGGTGAGGCTGAGTATCAGTTGATCGTAGGCGACGTAGATGTGGGCAGGCAAGCGCTTTTGCAGGGCATGGTGCTCGCTTTCATGGGAAATGTGCGTCAGGTAAGCTTGGCGTGGGCCGATTTGCTGGAGGCAGGCGAGGGATTCTTCTAGGCAAAGGTGTGTGGGATGCGGTTGCTCGCGCAGGGCATCGAGGATGACAATCTCGCAGCCGTCGAGCAGTTCGATGGTGGCAGCGGGGAGTGATTTGGCATCGGGAATGTAGGCAAAAGATTTCATGCCCTCGGCATCGAAGCGGTAGCCATTGGTCTGAACTCCCGCGTGGAGCACGGGGAGTGGTGTGATGCGCAGCGAGCCGATGGCAAAGCTATCCTCGACGATGCGTGGATCTGGTTTGATGTAGCCGCCGTGGGTATTGCTCGGAGAAAAGGCCCAGGCGAACATGGTTTGGAGGGTATTCATGCAGCTGGGATTGGCGTAAAGAGGAAGGGGTGGGCGATTTCCCCAACAGAAGGCGCGGAGTTCGTCAAAGCCGACGACATGATCGAGATGGCCGTGGGTGTAAAGGACGGCATCGAGCCTGCGAATGCCAGCGCGGAGGGCTTGTTGGCGTAGATCGGGACCAGCATCGATCAGCAGGGAAATACCATCCCACTCGATCCAAAGAGAAGCGCGGAGGCGTTTGTTTTTGGGGTCGGTAGAAGTGCATACGGGGCAGTGACAGCCGATGACGGGAACTCCTGTAGAAGTGCCGGTGCCAAGGAACGTGGCTTTTGCTTGCTCATTCACGTAGGAGCAAGGTGGCATAGATTGGCAGGGCGGCAAAGAGAAAGCGTCAGGAAAATTTTTCGCGCCCCATTGCAAGAGCGTGAAACACTCTTTACGTTTTGATTGCGTAGGGGAGACGTCTGTGGTGCGATGTTGTCACGATGAAAATCATTCACACCCGATCCTGCGATGGCAATGCTCGTGCTCGCATGGGGCCTTATGAAATCGAGAGCTTGATTAATGAAACTGATGAAGGCGCGGCTACGGCGTATCGGGTAAAAATCGAGCCGAACCAGCGAACGAATATCAGCTACCATCGGATCGCCGAGGAGTTTTATTATGTTTTGGAAGGGCAAGGCACGGCGATACTCGATGGCGTCGATTACGCCTTGCGGGAGGGAGATTTCCTGCGTTTGCCGCCCGGGACGACGCACGGGTTTGTCGCTGGCGATATGGGGTTGTTGTTGCTGGATCTTCACTGCCCGGGGTCGCGTCCGAATCGCGATGTGTATTTCGTGGACGCAACGCCCGAGGGATTATCCCAGCTCGAATGAAGAACCTTAGTGAGATAGGTAGCGCTCGGCTTCGAGAGCGGCGGCGCAACCTTGGCCAGCGGCGGTGATGGCTTGGCGGTAGTAGTGATCAGCTACGTCGCCTGCGGCAAAAAGGCCAGGCGTCTTGGTAGCGGTGCGACCAGGAACTTGGAGGATGTAGCCATTTTCATCGAGATCGACCAAATCGCCGAGGAACGAACTATTCGGAACGTGTCCGATGGCGACAAAGACGCATTTCACCTCGGTCTCAGTTTCTTCACCGGTGATGAGGTTTTTCAGCAAAATGGCGCGCATTTCGCCTTTCTCATCGGTGAGATAGGCAGAAACACCCGAGTTCCAGACTGGTTCGATCTTGGGATTGGCGAGGGCGCGGTCGGCCATGATTTTCGAGGCGCGCAGCTCATCGCGACGATGGACGAGATACACCTTGCTAGCAAAGCGGGTAAGGAAGCCGGCTTCTTCGCAAGCGCTATCGCCACCGCCGATGACGGCGACGGGGACGTCTGGGTAAAAGGCACCATCGCAAGTGGCACAAGAAGTGAGGCCGCGACCGATGAGTTGCTTTTCATTTGGCAAGCCAAGGTGGCGTGGTGCTGCTCCCGTGGCGACAATCACGGTGCGGGAGGCATACTCGTTCGATGATGTTTTCACCAAAAATGTGCCATCGGGCTGCTTGGTGACCGACTCGACTTGTTCGTATTCGATGCGAGAGCCAAATTTTTCCGCCTGCGCGAGCATGCGGCCCATGAGATCTGGCCCCATGATGCCATCTGGGTGGCCGGGAAAATTTTCCACTTCGGTGGTGGTGGTGAGTTGTCCGCCGGGTTGCATGCCCGAGAGCATGAGAGGTTTGAGATTGGCTCTGGCGGTGTAAATGGCGGCGGTGTAGCCCGCGCATCCAGTGCCGATGATGATAACGTCTTCCATAGTGGCAGGAGTTTTCACTAGGGTGATGGTTTGTCAAATCTTTTGCCATTTGTGGGGAGCAGATGATTCAGTTTCCTTGAGAAACCAGTTGGCAGCGCGGGACATCGGCGGTAGTGTTGGCGGCAAGTTTTACAATTTATGAGTCTTTATCACACTATCAGGCAAGATCGAGTGCCTGCATCGGGCTATCTAGTCATTCCGGGTCATACGACCGTGGGAGAAATCGCGGTTTTACGCAAAATGTTTGCAGGTCGTCCGATTACTTGGCTGATCGAGGAGAAAACGAAGCTACATGGTGATATTGAAAAAGCGATTCAAGGTGACAAAGGGGCGATGATCTCGCAGGAGGACAAAAATCCGCTCATTGCCGGCAAGCAGTTACAGCAGTCGCTCGATAAAAATGGCGTGATCATTTACCTAGGACAAAGTGCAAAAGCCAGGTCGGCCACGCCATGTCATGTGCCATCGCGCACATTAAAAACGCTCTGCTCATTGGGCTTACCGGTGCTACCCATCGCGGTGGATCACCCACGGGAGGGGAATTTCGAGATTGAGTCAGACGGATCCTTACCTCAGGGAGTTTTGTGCGTGGGTGCCTTGATCGCCGCCGAGAATGTTTCCGTGGCGAGCTATCGTGAGGCACTGTTGTTGGCGTTTGAAGAAGCGTATTCGCAGCGAGCGTTTTTGAATCAAAACCTCGGCACCTTGTTGATTCGTGGTCTGAAAAAGTATGGCAAGACCGGGAAAATCGTCGATGGCGCTGACGATTCTGCCCTGGGCTACGACAAGGTGTTAGCATCGGCCATCGTGCTGGCGGATTATTTGAAAAAAGAAACCGACCAACCGCGTGTGGGCATTGTTCTGCCACCTGGGCGGGCGGGATTGATTGCAAATATCGCCGTGGTTTTGGCGGGGAAAGTGCCGGTCAATTTGAATTTCACGGCCAGTCAAGAATCGGTGCGATCCTCGATGCGTCAGGCGGGTTTGGACCGATTCATCACGGTCGATCCGTTTGTGCGAAAGTTCCCCTCGTTTCCTTGGCCACCCAATCGCGATTTGATCTTGGTGGAGCGGGTGCTGCCTCCATTGAAAAGCAAAATCGGGCTGTGGTTGCTGCTCACGCGATTGATGCCAGCAAGTGCGATTGCCGCAAAGCTGGGGATTTTGCGTGTGCCAGCAGATCGGGAAGCCGTGTTACTTTTCACCTCAGGCTCGTCTGGCGAACCGAAAGGAGTTTCTTTGACGCATCGCAATGTGCTTGCCAACGAAATCCAATTCCACTCACGACTCGGGATGCAACCACAGCAGAAAATTCTTGGTTGTTTGCCTCTATTTCACTCGTTTGGCTGCACCGTAACGTTGTGGTATCCGATCCTTGCTGGTCTGGATTTGGTGACCTACACAAGCCCGCTGGACACCAAACGACTGGCAGAGTTGATTCACCAACGGCAAGTGAATTTGTTGCTTTCGACTCCGACTTTTCTTCGTGGTTTCATGAAGCGCATCGAAGCCGAGCAACTCTCGTCGCTGAAGCTTGTGGTGACAGGCGCGGAAAAACTTCCTTCGTCACTCGCCGATGCCTTTGAAGAAAAATTTGGCATTCGCCCACAGGAAGGCTACGGGCTTACGGAGACATCACCCGCGACGAATGTGAATCTTCCGAACCTTTCTTCTGCCGATGATGCAGAGCTTTTGATCGCTAGTTCACGCTCCGGCACGGTGGGGCATTTGCTGCCGGGCATCGCCATCCGCATGACCAATGCCGCCACGGAGCAACCTGTGTCGATCGACCAGCAAGGTTTGATTTGGCTGCGCGGCGCGAATGTGTTTCAGGGGTATCTGAACAATCCGAAAAAATCCGCCGAAGTTCTGCAAAATGGCTGGTTCCTGACTGGCGATGTCGGACGCATGGACGATGATGGATTTCTGATCATCGAAGGGCGAATCTCGCGCTTTTCGAAGATTGGCGGAGAAATGGTTCCGCACGAGACCTTAGAGACATCGATCATGCGCTGCTTAGGAATTGAGACCGAAGCGGAGCGAAGAATTGCCGTCGTAGGGGTGCCAGATGCCCAGAAAGGCGAGGCGATCGTATTGCTATCGACGATGGCCGGCATGGCCTTGGAGCAAGAATGCATCGATCTGCGTTACAAATTGATGGACGAAGGCATACCATCCTTGTGGTGTCCCAAACGCATCGTAAAAGTGAAAGACATTCCCATTTTGGCATCAGGAAAACTCGATATCAAAGGCTGCGAAGCCCTAGCGCAAGGGTGAAACCGAGTGGTTTACTGAATTTCTTCAACTAACGGCTTTACCTAGTCGATCTGCGGTAGTATTGCAATGGCATGCAAGCACTGCCCTACGAGCACGCCATAGATTCGATCTTACAACGCGATTCGCGCTTTCACCCGCAGGCCTACATTTTCCTCAAAGAAGCATTGGATTTCACCTTGGCAAGGATTGTGGAGTCCAATCAAGGGCGGCAGCGTCATGTCACCGGGCAAGAGCTGCTGGAAGGGTTTCGCGATTTGGCCTTGCGCGAGTTCGGGCCTATGGCGGGAACGCTGTTGCGAGAATGGGGATTGAGACAATGCCAAGATGTGGGCGATATGGTATTTCATCTGATCGATGAGCAGGTTTTTGGTAAGCAAGACTCCGATACGAAAGAAGATTTTTCGGCGATATACGCGTTTGACGAAGCATTTGAACGGCCCTTTGAGCCGAAGTTAGGCGACAGCGCGGCGGTGGGTGTTTGAGCGAAAGGATCTCGTATGCCATTTACTACAGAGCAAGCATATCGACACATCGAGCGAGCTCAAGAGCACGGTCGTTTGGCGCATGCGCTGCTGATCACTGGGCCGCGTGGATGCGGCAAGCAAGCGCTGGCGGCACGGATCTCGTGGTTGGTGCAAGGGAAAATGAAGCAAGGCTTCGACCTTTTTGGCGAAGCGGTGGTGAGCGAGCCATTGCCGTTAGAAGAACAGGAATGCGATGCTGTGCAAATTGTGACACCCGAGAAGCTCTCTCGTGTCATCGGGGTTGATCGTATGCGCGAAGTGGAAGGGCGTTTGCACAAAGCCGTAGCGAGAGATGCATGGAAGGTCGTCATCATCGTCGATGCCGATCGCATGAACATTCAGGCGCAAAATGCCTTTCTCAAGACCTTAGAGGAGCCACCGCAAAATACCTTGCTGTTATTGCTAACGAGCAAACCACAGGCACTTTTGGCGACGATTCTTTCGCGCTGCGTGCAGTTGCCCTTGCTAGGCAAGCCCGATTACCGTAGCGATGGCGGCGAGGAGTTGGTCAATGCGTTGACTCAAGTGGCGACGAGCAGTTTTGGCACGCCGTGGGGTGCTCTGACAGTGAAAGCTGTTTTCGCCCAAGTCATCGAACGCCGACGCGCGGAGATCGAAAAAGCCGAAGATCAGAATTACGCGGACGAGAAGAAAATCTATGCGCAAACGACCGATGGGAGATGGCTCAGAGAGCGAGAGGACTTTCATAAAGCCAACGCACGTTCCGTGTATCTTGCCGAACGTTCGCGGTATTTTGATATTTTGATGGCATGGATGGCGGATGCCTTACGAGCGCGCTTTGGCATGCCGTGCGAGGATTTCCCCGAAGTGGCGAGCTTCGTTAAAGCGATCAGCGAAAAGGAGAGCACTCACTCGTTGTTGCGTCGAGTGGAGGCTTTAGAGGAATTGCGTGCGTCGCTGGAAACCAATGCCATGGAGCAACTCGCGCTGGAATCGGGATTTCTGAAAGCATTCGGCTAAAGTATGAAGCATGTAATGATCAGCGGTTGTTCTCGTGGACTCGGCAAAGCGATGGTGCAGGGATTTCATCGAGCAGGATGGACGGTTTCTGGCTTTGCCCGTTCACGAAATGTGATCGATGAGCTGCAATCCATCGGCGCGGATCGCTTAGAAATTCATCAAGTCGATGTTACTGAGGAAAAGCCCGTTGCGGACTTCGTTGAAGCGGCGATTTCACGCTTTGGCGTGCCAGATTTGCTGATCAATAACGCGGCGATGATCAATGCAAATGCACCACTGTGGGAAATTTCACAGAACGATTTCGAACAATTGATGGCGGTGAACCTCAGCGGAGTGCATCGAATGATTCGCTACGTCGTGCCTAGAATGATCGAAGCAGGGCGTGGGGTGATTGTGAACATTTCATCCGGATGGGGACGTAGCACATCGCCAGAAGTTGCGCCGTATTGCGCCTCGAAATGGGCAATCGAAGGCCTTAGTTCGGCCTTAGCGCAGGAGCTTCCTCACGGGCTGGCGGTCATTGCGCTCAATCCGGGAATCATCGATACTGCGATGCTTCGGTCCTGCTTCGGCGGAGACGCTTCTCTCTATCCAGATCCTGCGGATTGGGCGAAAATCGCAGTGCCCTTTATCGCGAAGTTTGGTGCAACGCATAACGGCAAATCTCTCACCGTTCCTTCCGAGATGGATCGATAAAAAACACGCTTTTCCGAGACCAAAGAATCCTCTACCCTTACGACTTATGCCCATCGATGATGAAATTGTTACCAGTGCGAGTGGCCCAGCTGTTCGCCAATTTTCCGTGATGCTGCAAAATCGCGCCGGTGCTTTGGCCGCTCTTCTCAAGTTACTGCGCACATCGCACATCGAAGTAGTCGGCTTGAGCGTGCAAGATGCCCGGGATGCCACGATTGCGCGCCTTGTCGTGAGTGATCCAGAGCAAACACAGCATCTTTTTTTAGAAAAAGGCATACCTCATACGAGCTGTGATCTGTTGGTTGTGGAATTGAAAGACTCGTCCACGAATCTTTTGCAATGCTTGGATCATCTGATGGCGGCTGAAACCAATGTCGATTTCTGTTACCCATTGTTGCCGTGCTATCGAGGAACCGCGATGCTAGCGATGCATGTGGAAGACTTGGAGTTTGCCTACTCGGTTCTGAATACAGCTGGATTCACGATGATTTGGCAAACGGATTTGAGCCGGTAGAGGATCATCTCTAACGCATCGGGCAAGGAATTTCCACCACCAACATGCCGGCGGCACGGGCGGAATCGATTCCTGCTGGGGCGTCTTCCAAGGCTAGGCATCTTTCCGGCGCTACGCCCAAACGTTTTGCTGTTTCCAAGTAAATATCGGGAGCAGGTTTGCCAATCGCTACATCATCTGCGGTGACCACTTCGTCAAACCAATCGGAGGCACCTACGATTTGTAGCGTTTTCTCTACCACATAGCGAGAGCCGCCAGAGGCTATGGCCATCGGCATTTTTCCACGTAGGCTACGAGCGAATTCCGCAACTTCCTCGATGAGTTCCACCCGCTCCAATCTTCGCAAAAACGCCTCGCGTTTGGCTAAGGCAACTCTTGCTGGATCCAATTTGAGTCCATACTCAGCATTGAGGTCGATGACGATGTCTTTCGTGGGCCTGCCTCCCATGGCATAGAATACGTCTTCCGCTAGAACGTTGGCTGCGCCATACTGCGCTAATGCTTCACACCATGCATCGAAATGTGCAGGCATACTATGGACTAACGTGCCGTCACAATCGAAGATCGCGGCAGAGTATCCGCTTTGGGGAAATAGAATTGGTCCTGTGGATGCCATGGCGCGCTGGAATTATCAGACTTCCTAAAGTTGACAAGCGCGGAATGCGCAAAACTCCGTTTTCTCGCAAAAAGAAGCAGAGATTTTTTCCATCGACCCTCTGTATTTATTCCGATTCTTTGCTGGATTGTCGCTGACTCCCGTGATACCACTCCTGCACATGCCGAAATCACAAGAAAACCAACGCGCTCGCGTCAATGTTCGTCGCCCTGACGTGATGGAATTGGTCACCGCAGAAGTCGCGAAACACTACCGATCTTCCATCGTCGAGCGGTTGCGCGACCATCATGGCGAAATCTCCATTGGCAATACCGTGGTGCGCCTCGCCCAGCAATTCGGCTTCTGTTACGGAGTCGAACGTGCCATCGATCTCGCTTATGCATCGCGCAAGGTGTTTCCCGAGAGTCGGATTTTTTTGATTGGTGAAATCATTCACAATCCCGAGGTCAATCGCCAACTGGTTGACATGGGGATTGTTTCTTTACCATGGAAAGAGCTGACCAAAGATTATGATGAGCTCACGGACGATGACGTGGTCATTGTCCCTGCGTTTGGCGCGCCCACTCATTTCATGAATCTCATCCACAAAGTTGGGTGCTACGTCGTCGATACAACATGCGGCGATGTCATGAAAGTCTGGCGGCGCGTCCGCGGGTATGCCAAAGACGGAATCACTAGCATTATCCACGGTAAAGCGAACCATGAAGAGACGCGCGCCACGGCATCCCGCGCGCTCGGAGAAGATGGCAAAGGACATTTTCTCGTCGTGCTTACCTTAGCAGAGACCGATTTTGTTTGCGATTACATCCGCAATGGCGGCGACCGCGATGCATTTTTGCGTAAATTTGCCGATGCCATTTCCACGGGCTTTGACCCAGAAATTCACCTGCGCAAAGTCGGCGTCGCCAATCAAACTACCATGCTCAAAAGCGAGACCGAAGAAATTCAAAATCGCGTCCGCGCGGCGATCATTGACCGCGATGGCGATGCATCGGGCTTCCTCGTATTTGATACCATTTGCGGTGCTACACAGGAGCGACAGGATGCGCTATTTGCCATGCTTCGCGAGTCCATGGATGCCTTGTTTGTCGTAGGTGGTTACAATAGTTCCAACACCGCCCATCTTGTGGAAATCGGCGAACAGCAACTCCCTACTTTCTTCATTCGCACCGCAGATTGCCTCGCCTCCATCGATGAAATTGTCCACTATGACCTTCACGAGAAGCGCGAGATCAGCAGCATGTATCCCAGCAAACTCACAGGCGATGATCCCGCTGTGATCGGCATTACCGCAGGCGCGTCATGCCCAAACAATTTGATCGAAGATACCATCGTCAAAATTTTCGCCATGCGTGGAATCTCGCGTGAACAAGTCGAGCAAGCGCTTGGCTGCAACGCATAAAACCTTTTGTCCAAGTGACTTCCTCCGCATCTTTGCCTAACCCCATTCCGTTTGAAAATACTTACACAGCCCTGCCGGAGACGTGTTTTTCCCGTCAACGTCCTAGCCGTGTCGCCAGGCCAGAAATGGTCCGCATCAACCACGAGTTAGCTCAAGAACTCCGCATCGATGCCGATTGGCTAAACTCTGCGGAGGCCGTGCAGGTGTTTTCCGGAAATGAAGTAGCTGCCGGATCCGATCCCATCGCTCAAGCCTACGCGGGACATCAGTTCGGTCATTTCGTCCCACAACTCGGCGATGGTCGCGCCATCTTGTTAGGCGAAGTGATCGACCTACACGGTCAGCGTCGCGATATCGCGCTCAAAGGCAGTGGCCGCACCGCATTCTCACGCGGTGGCGATGGCAAATGCGCCCTTGGTCCTGCCATCCGCGAATACCTTGTCAGCGAAGCCGTGCACGCTCTCGGCGTTCCTACCACCCGAGCTCTGGCCGTCGTCACCACAGGCGAAATCGTCCGCCGCGATGAACCGCTGGCCGGCGCTGTCTTTACCCGCATTGCGGCAAGCCACTTGCGTGTGGGTACGTTCGCGTA
The DNA here is from genome assembly GCA_027487435.1 of Verrucomicrobiaceae bacterium. Classification (GTDB taxonomy): domain Bacteria; phylum Verrucomicrobiota; class Verrucomicrobiia; order Verrucomicrobiales; family Akkermansiaceae; genus UBA956. The sequence goes on from JAIYDP010000489.1 coordinate 66,819, forward strand.
CTTTGCCGCCCGCGAGGATCACCATTCTCTGCGCAGCCTGCTCCACTACGCCGTCAGCCGACACGGCGGCACGGATGCCTTCGGGCTCTTGCGGCAAACCATTCAGCGCCAAGCATCACTGATCGCTCATTGGATGAGCTTGGGCTTCATTCACGGCGTCATGAACACCGACAATTGCTCCATCAGTGGCGAGACCATCGACTTCGGTCCCTGCGCTTTCATGGACACCTTTCACCCCAGTTGTGTCTTCAGTGCCATTGATCGTGGCGGTCGCTATGCATGGGCTCGCCAACCCGAAATGGCCCAATGGAACATGGCTCGCCTCGCCGAGTCACTCATGCCTCTACTCGCAGAGGAAAATGAAAACGCCCACGCCGAGGCGGAAGCTGCTATCAGCGAGTTCGGCGGGCTTTTTCAACAATGTTTCACCGAGCGCCTAGCTGCGAAACTTGGCATCTTGAACGATGCCTCCGCCCCCAGCCTCATCACCGAATCTCTGCGTCTCATGGCGCAACAACACTGCGACTTCTCGCTGTTCTTCCTCACCCTCACCGACCTCGCAGACCATGGCGATCCAGCGTCTTGGCTGAAGCTTTTCCACGATCCCTCATCCGCTAACGAATGGCTCGCCAAATGGCGTGAGCTTCACCCGCAAGCCGCTCTCATGCGCAAGGCGAACCCCGTTCTCATTCCGCGAAATCACCAGGTCGAACGCGCCATCCAAGACGGCTATCGCGGAAATTTCTCCACGTTTCATCGCCTCGCTGATGCCTGGCGCAATCCATGGACGCCCGCAGCAGAATACCTCGACCTCTGCGCTCCACCAACCCCCGACGAAGTCGTCCGCCAAACCTTCTGCGGCACCTAAACGCCCTTCTCGCGAAACTTCTCTAGCGCCGCAAGCCTCGTCGCTAGCGGCGGATGCGAGTAATCCAGCCAGACTCGCAAACCATGCGGCGTAGGATGGCTCAAATTCGATGTCGATAACTTCTTCAACGCGGAAATCAAATCCGCCGCAGAACTGTAACGCGCCGCATAGGCATCCGCTTCAAATTCATTCTTCCGCGACCACGCATTCAGCACCACCCCTAAAACCGTCGATACCGGAGAAAACAACACCATAAAAAGCACCATGCCAACATGCGCCGATATCACACCCACCCCAAACGCATCGAAGAGCATCCTCGCAAACGCCCCATCGGCATCCGTCGCCAAGCCTAAAAGATAAAAGAACACCGCCGTCTGAATCAACGATGCCACCAACCGCTGCGGCACGTGGCGGCATTGGAAATGCCCAATCTCATGCGCTAATACCGCCACCAATTCACCCACGCTATGCTTCTCCACCAAGGTATCAAACAGCGCGATTTTTTTCGTTTTCCCAAAGCCCGTGAAAAAAGCATTGGCCTTCGTCGAGCGCTTCGAGCCATCCATGATGAACAGCCCCGTCAACGGAAACTCACAACGCCCCGCCATCTCTTCGATCGCCTGCTTCAGCTCGCCATCTTCCATCGGCTGAAATTTATTGAACAAGGGCAAGATCACCACCGGCACCAGCCACAGCATCAAAATCTGAAAGGCAGAAAATGCCAGCCACGCCCACAACCACGGCATGCTAAAGCTTTGGAAAATCCACAACACCAGCCCCGCAATCGGCGCGCCGATCACCACCGCCAACAACAAGCCCTTCACCTGATCCCCCACAAAAACCCCGAGCGTCGCTTTATTAAATCCAAAGCGCGTCTCGATCACAAACGTGTCATACCACTCCCACGGCAAGGCAAACACCATCTGCGCCAAGAACAACACCCCAAAGAACGACAACCCCATCATCACCGGACGATCAGGAAACCACCCATGAACCACGCCATCCAACCAAGCAAATCCCCCCAAAAGCCAAAACCCTAGCAAGAATCCCAAGGAAACCGTGCTCTTCAGCAAAGAAAATCGCGCCGACACCTCATGATATTCGCGCGCCTTCGCATACTCCTCCTCCGTCCACATTTCCCGCAAGGAATCAGGCCGTTCGAGCGCAAACGTCCGCAGCCCCAGCAGCGTGGCGATGAAATCAAGTTTCCATAACAAAAATAACGTGATAAGAAGCAGCACCGCCATGACATTCATCTCCAGCATCGCCAACGTAGGTAAAGTCCCATTCATACTCGGCAGCATCATCGCCATCCTAGCCACATTGTCAAACTGTGCGAGTCTGATTGCGAAAAAGAACACCTACCACCTCGGCGGCCCTGCCGCCGCCGTCAATGGCGCGAAAGTTCGCCTGCAAGTCAACCCCCAAGGCGCGGAGGACGGGGCCATCTCTCTCAACGCCATGGTTCTTTCCACATCCATCGCCACCATGGAGGGGCCGTTTCACTGGCGCATTGAGGCCGTCGGACAGCCCAACATCCATCGCGACATCACCCTACATCGCATCCATACCAGCACCGAGAAATCAAAACGCCACGAATGGTATCCCGCCGACAAGCTCCCCATCCGCAGTGAATTTCGCCCCTTGCGCGATGTCCCAGAATCCACTCGCGCCGTCTGCCAAATCCCCGGACTGCTGCAAGTGAAATCCCACGAAGACGGCAAACTGCGCATCCGCGCCGATGTCACCGTCACCACCATCCAAGGCAGCGAACGAAAAATGCTTTCCTTCCTCCTCGACCCCACGCAAAAACGCGCCGACGAGTTCATTTTCCTGCCCGTAGAAATCGTCCGCAGCTTCGGCCAAAGCTGGGACGAAATGGACGACCAAGCCTGGGATTAACCCCGTGGCGGCGAAAGCCATGGAGTGCGCAGACATGTCTGCGCTTTTTTTCGGGGCGACATGTCGCCCCGAGGGGAAAGCGGTGTCATGCCACCGCACTCCAAATCGTGGCGGAGGCGTCTCGCCTCCCAGCCAGATAAGAATGAAGAAGGCATGGAGGCGAGACGCCTCCGCCACACTCACGCCCTCCTCACCGTGACGGCATTGCTGCCAGCTTCATTCCCGGTCTTCAGCTTCACATACACCTTCACCGATACCTCCGCACCACTCTGCGCGAGGGCATACGTTGTGCGATGTTCACGCGGCGCACCCTTCGGTATCGTCGCGATGACATTTTCGTCGTCGCCATCGTATTCAGGGCCTGGCACCGCGCGCACTTGGTAGCTTTCCAGCTCGGGATCGGTCGATTCTGTGAAGGTAATCACTGCCTCCTGCGTCGCCGCATCATAGCTCGCAGTGGCCACCACGGGATCAGGGGTGCTGCCTGCGGGCGGATAGATGATCGGGATCGTCGTCACCAAGGGGCTATCTGGGGAAAAAAATCCCTCCACTGCGGGACGATACGCCCCTAGCATGGTCCGCACCTCCGTTTGCAGGACATTGCGCTTCTCGCGGGCGATCTTGAGGTTCATCACGGTGGTCTGAAGAGAGGAATAAAGGGAAGTGAGTTCCGTGATTTCGGCTTGGAAATTGTCCAGCGAATAGTTGTCTGCCAGCACGATTTCGGTGCCTTCATCGTCGATATGTTTCCAGACATTGCCCATATCCTTGAGGGGCGAGAGGAAATTTTCTTGCGCCGCCGTGATGGCAGGTAGTTCCGGCAACGCCTTCAAATACGCCGAATCCACAGGCAAAACGCCGCGCAAACGACGCCCGAGTTCCTGGGTGCGCAGGAGCATGGCGCGTTTGGCATTTTCCACCCTCGCGCGGCTGATTTCTTTGGTATTGAGCTGATCCTGCACGGAATCGTTTGCCGTCGCAAGAGCCGTGCGCAGGCTGACGAGGTCGGCGCGATTTTTCCCATCGCGGGTTTCCACGCCAGAAGGCGCGATAGGGTCGGCATTCACAGCAGCCCAGTGGGCAAGAAAGGTATCGATGGTAGGCAGATAAGAAGATGGGCCAGAGATCATAGTCGGATTTGGTTGGTGGGTGCAGGGAATGTAAGAGAAAAGGAACGGAACGCAAGAAAAATAAAACGATTTGGATAAAATGTCAAACGGAATTGTTGTATTATTGCACAAAGCGATAAAAGTAACGCACGAAATGAAAACAAGGATCATTCACAAAAGCATTTCGGGTGATGATGGATGCATTTCGTTTGATGGGATAAAACAAAATGTTGGAATGAATGACAAAACGTGTGGTTGATGGAAAAACTATCGATCAAGAGGCGAAAGCATGGAGTGCGCAGACATGTCTGCGCTTTTTTTTCGGGGCGACATGTCGCCCCTAAGGGAAAGCGGTGTCATGCCACCGCACTCCAAATCGTGGCGGCGAGAGCCTTACCACTGCGTGGCGGCGGCTTCGGCATCGGCGAGTTCTTGGGTGCGGCGGCCGTAGTGGTACTGGTAAATCAA
>JAIYDP010000373.1 GCA_027487435.1 Verrucomicrobiaceae bacterium
CCCCCCCCCCCCCCCCCCCAATGAACCAACCGATGAGGTCCTCGAGGTCTCAGGCCTTGCAAAGCAGTGGTGCCTCCCCGGCTGGCGCGTCGGCTGGCTTGTCATCCATGACAAGCTCGGCGTCATGAAGTCAGTCCGCGCCGCCATCACCAGCCTCTGCCAGCTCGTGCTGGGTCCCATCACGTGCCTCTTCAGCTCATCCGCCAGGGCCTTGCACGCTCGTTCAAGCCGCTGTCCCGGCCATCTTGGCAACCCCATTTTCAAACATCCGCCGCATGTCCTGCCTCCTCGCCTCCCGCTGCGAGCTCGCGTACCGCCTCTTCAAGGAGATTGATGGCCTGGTTCCAATTCGAGCATACGGCGCGCTTTACATGATGGTCCTCACTAGCCCACCTCGCTCACCCGCAGGTCAAAGTTGATTTTGACAAAGTCTCGTTTGGTGGGACGCTCGAGTTCGCGCGCGATCTCGTGAGGGAGGAGGGTGTCGCCGTCATCCCTTCGGATGTTTTTTTCTGTTTTTTCTTGTTGACTTAAAAAAGGTGTTTAAAATGGCTGGGTACTTTCGAATCGTTGTTTGCGCGGAGGAGGGCGTAATCGTCGAGGCGGCGGAGCGGATTGCGCGCTTTGTTGAGGCGCATCGCCGCCCTGTTGTTTGAGAGGTCATGTTGCTGTCATATTTGTTAAATTTATCTGTCCGCGCTCACTCACGAATAACAAAAGAAATCAACGGCTCTTCGCCGCAAGGGCCACAATCCACTCCTCGTGCGCCGCCCGCACCCACTCGCCCATCTGCGGCGCGTGCCGCTCCAGCCGGTGGTTATCCGCCACGACCCGAAGAGTCGCTAAGGTGCACCCATCCACAAGATGGCGCGAATGTTCCAACGGAACATCTTGATCGGCGTCGCCATGAACAACCGCCACCCACGGGCGGTCGCATCCCGCTGCGGCGAGGGGGGTGGCCTCCATGTGCGCGCGGTCGCAGAGTTTTTTGTACGCGGGACAAAGTAGGACGGTTGGGCCGCTCCAGATGCCGTACTGAAGCGCCAACACAGCGATTCCACCGCCGTATGATGATCCTATTTTTGTAAGGGGGGGAGGGGGCTGTGGACCGATGACGACGTCTGGCTTGTGGGCCTCAATTGCCTCTGCTTGAAGTTCAAGGCTTTTCCGTATCATCGTCCGAACAGCACGATTGAAAAGACCGACAGCGAGGACAAGAACTACAATGGAGGCCGGCAAAATGGGCAAAAGATCTGGCAGGCAATATTCTGTACATCTTTTGTACTTTGCAGCAGCATATGCTCTGCATGGTAAGCAGGACACTCGATTGCAGTACGTGAAACCCGCGATTGCAGATGAAGTTGTCAAGAACAGCCCAAGCATGTAGCGATTGCGGAAGAAGTCTCGTTTTGGACGCATCGACGGACAGACGACGTCGAATTCTTTCTCAAGGATTCGAACCTGCAAAGTAAGAGAAGAGAGGAAACACTGGCCTTCTTTCCTAGCGGCCCACTTTCGAATCCATGCATGAAGAGGACCCTCAATTTCCTTTGCATCTTAACAGACCATTTAACAAATAAAATTTTGAGGAGAGAAATTTACTTTGTAACATTTAAGCCTTTATTTCAGGCAGCGATGGGCATCCACTCAAGATGGAAGCAGAATTGCCGGTGCTAGCTGCTACTGCGCTTTTCCATGAAGAGACAACCTTGATATAATCGTCAGATCTGCGATGTGAGACGCAACAGTGTTGTGTCACCCTGCCGCCTTGGAGCTAAATCCGACCATGGAGGACAGACCTGACTGGGGATCCACTGCAGTCGCTGCACCAGAAAGAGCAGAACTGATTACCGCGCTAACGTCAGCGACCGCTGCTGTGTTGACGAGGACAACTTTGTGCCCCTTCTGTACAAATTAGGGGCGGGGCAAATTCTTTAACCTCCACAACTGAGAGACCAAAGCTTGACGCCTGAAGAGCCACAGCGGCAGACGCGAAGGACTTGCCATCCAGCGCTGGGCCTGCCGCGTAGAAAAATGCGGCTTGGGTCCCATTCAGCTGCCAACTTGAGACCGAAGCGGGAGCGGCTCACCAATGCGGCGGCTGGGATGGAGCAACTCTTGTCTTGGACGCAGAGAACGATCAGAGCGGAAGTTGCAAACACGTTCGGGAGGGAGCTGCTCTCAACAATCAAACTTGTCGCGCCGTTCTGCTCGACGACGGCGCCGTTCTTTGAGGGGGCAGATGGCGACGAGGCCCACAAATGAGAGAGGCCGCCACACGACGACACGGCGCTGGCCGCGACCTGAGCGAATGAGAGGACTGTGGCGCAAAATCCAACAGGAGGAATCGTGAGCTTCGCCCCGGCCACAACAACGGGGGTGTCTTTGATGATGTACACATCACCAGGAATAACGGCGGCACTCTGCGAGGGGTCAGCGCACAGATAGCTGATGAAACTTGATTCGCAATCGGCGTTTGACACACGTGGGCAAGCGCCGTCTTCAGCGCAGCGACAGAGGGGGTTCCAACGCACAAGATCGCTGATCCGCTCTGGTTGATGGCAACGCCTGACCCTTCTGCCAATGCTTCCAATCAGATTGACACTTCATCGGCTTACTGGACGAAGACAACTTTGACGCGACGTAGACGGTCACGCTCTGCTGGAACTCAAACCCACGCTTCGGCACGCTGGAGAGAAGATTGCTTCGAGGGTGAGACAAACACAATCAAGGGCTTGATTCAAAAATGAATGGGCATCGGAAAGAAGGGGGGGTTCGCCTGACCGCAGAAGAAAGGCTGCGTTGGCCGAATCGCTGACAACTCGAACGTTGCAGGAGGAGTTCCCGTCAGACCCGATCGAAGCGTCTTCGACAAAGAGATTTTCAGACTCGCTCAGATAGCTTGTGACCTGAACGTAAGACATGCAACGGACCTAGTTACTTCCGAGAACACAGCCGCAGCCGCTCCAGCATTAAGGCTCACAGCGCCGGGAACATTGGGCATTGCAGAGAACAAAGTTGACTTAGAAGGAGCACTGAGGACAACTTGGACTCCATTGAGCTCTAGCGGGTATAAGAATGGCACAAACAAAACACCTTTGGTTGCCGAGGCTTTCGAGAGAAGTTCGGCAGCCTTAAGTCTGTAGTGCGTTGTGCCTGATGGAACAACATCCACCTGGCACAGTCTCCAATTGATGACATCAATGGGCTCCAGCTTTACTGAGGCTTCCCGTGCGTCACTTTCTTGAACATCCAGCACTCCTAAACGCTATTGGAGTCAGCAGGAGATTTCCTTCATTCTTTGAGGGGGCTGGCACACGTACAAGTGCAGAGAGTGTGGCCAATCGGCGTCCCGACGGTCGAAGAGACTTTAACAGAGTGCGGCCAAGCATGGTGCAAAGGTTCAGAAAAATGAGTTTATTGTTTATTTTTTCAACACGATTCGACAAGTTTCTCAAGCTCTTTGAAGACAAAACCAGCTATTTGCGATCTGATTTGAAGTCTTTCGCTCTCTGAGAACCTTTCCAAGACCTTTGCTGTCAAACACGCAGACGAAGGGACACAAAATCGGTCACAAGTGATTTGTCGCTTGGGCGACCTATTCCAATTCGCAAACGAGGGAAATCCTGTGATGTTATCATCAATTTTGAGATTTTATGACTTGGGTTTTAAGGAAGTCAATCAAGGATCGCACTCCGTTATGTCCTCTTCTTGTGTCAGCAAACCAATGAGTGGCATGCAGTACGCTGCGCTGCCTCCCTTCTTCCAACTCAGTTTCCCAAAGTCTCGACCAAGGTCGTCATGAATGGCAACAACTGAAGAAGGCAAAACCTTGAACTTCCTACAAGTTGCTGCCACTGACTGCGGGTCAGAGAACTCCTGCAGATGTCTTACTTTTCCACTCAGGTTCATGAGCGTTGTAGGCCGTAAGTAAATCACCTCCTTGCTGTTTTGCTCCGAAACATACCCCAAACATTCTCGTTGCGCACACCAATTCAGCCCTTTATCTCGAACAAACTCTTCCAGTAGATCGTAACCAACATTATGCCGAGTGCCAGGATGTGTGTAGTTTCCAAGACCCACTATCTCACAAAATCAGTTAAAAAGCGGGTCTCAAACAAGAAGAGGCCGCCTCAGCGCTGACTCAAATTTCATGATTATTACTAGTTAATAAAATTCGGCGATTGTTCCACAGAATAAGCCTAGAACTGAAAAAATAACGTCATCGTGCAGAGTTATCTGAATTTTACCTGTCCTTGAATGGAAAGCAATTTCAAAAGCGCATGAAACCAAGTCAAAATCCACAATTCTTTCAAAGGAAGCTCTCAAAAATCTTCCTTCTCTCTGTTTCAGGAAGAACGAGGGTTGCCCTTTCCGCAACCTGAAGGGGTTCCGTTTCTGTTAATTTAGCAGTCAACGTCTTCAATCACATGAGTACAGAACAGTCTTCCTTGATGTTGTGCCGAAACGGCTGTGGTTTCTTTGGGTATTTTGCCGCCATTGTGTGATTTTAATTTCCAAGATCCGCCTCCAATGGCGGTTTTTGCTCCGTTTGTTTCAAGAAGCTGAACGCTTGTAATGAGGCTGCTGTTCTCCTCAGACTGCAGCCAACCCATCCGCAAACCCGACTCCCATTCCACAAATGACGTCAGAGCAACTGGATCTCAGCCCTCCTCTAAGCATTGCCATGAAGTCCCCGACAAGGCCTGTCGAAACCGATGCTGGTTGCGCTCCGTTCCCTCGTTTCTCAATTCAAAGCGATCCAATCTGCGACCCCAAGTGGGAATCGATGTGCGAGTTGCAAGAAGAGGGTTGGCTTACTTGGCTTCTCGTAGTGACTTTGCTCGCCCGCCCTCACCTGCATAGATGCCGCTGTGGTGGGCTGTTCTGCGGTGTGCATCGGTACAGCGAGTCCCACGGCTGCACTTTCGACTACAAGACCCCTGGACGAGACGCAATCAAGTCTGCGAATCCGACTGTGATGGCGGAGAAAGTCATGAAGTTGTGATGACCTCCGGTCATTGCCTCTGCTGCTGTGCTTTGTACTTTGTTGTAATATCGTATCGTGTCTTAACAAAAAATAGCCTCAATCGACTTGTGCAAGAGTGTGGTCTTTTCCACACCCAGCTCGCAGCACCTTGGCTCCGAACTCCCACCTCAACGGCTGCGTCAAGTACGCAGCCGGCGACTCGACTTGATTCCCTCTGGCTGTTAGGGAAACCGTCCATGGCCCCACCGTCCAAGCTGTCCTTCGCGTCCTCGTCCAAACAAATACAACTCGCCTCCAGCTGCGACGTAAATCATCAAACGATTTCGTCAAACAAACGACGACGGCGGTGTGGCCGCTGCCAAGTGCTGCATCGACGACCCTTTTACCTCGCAGTGATGTGATGCAGAGCGGTGTCGAGAGGTCGGCTTGTGCCCCATGCCCCAGTTGACCGTCCTTGCCATACCCCCTGCGTTATCAGCCCTTAGCGACCATGATATGCGACCAAGTGAATATTTCCCCACTTTCAGACAGCGCTGCGGCATGATACTCTCCCGAAAACACTTTAGCAACTTTGACCTGCGACAGCGACTCCAGAGGTTGAGGGACGAGGCTATACCTCGAATGCCGCCCGCAGCCGAGCTGCCCAAAGTCGTCGGCGCCGAATGAAAACACCCTCCCAGTGGCAGTCAGCGCCAACGTAAAGTCTCGGCCGCACGCGACGCCAACAACTTTTTCGCCCCCCATCGGAACAGCCGCCGCCACGGGGTTTGATTTTTCCTTCGAACCGAGCCCAAGCTCTCCGTTGGAGCTTGAGCCAAAAGTCCACAGCTTGCCGTCTGCTGACGGGGTCAGACAACAGGGTGCTGGCTCACCCGTCACAGCCGCTGTGTGGGCGCGACCGCACGACACAGCGATGACGGGGGTGGGAAGGTCAATTTTCGTTGGGACAAGAGACTTCTTCAAGACAGTTCCCAGCTGTCCTTGCCATCCCCTTGCGTGTCAGAAGCGCGTACACCTTTCGAGAATGCCTGCCCCAGCAATACAGAGACCCATCCTCTGCCGAAGCGTCAGCGCGGGTGGAGAGAAGGGACGCACCCGAAATTGCCGCCATGTGAAATTCCCCAACTGAAACTGCCACGATGCGCATGCTGGAGAGTGCAGCTACCTGCTTTGGAACAGATTGATCGCTCTTTAACATTAAAAATGAGAGGTAGCGTCGCACGAGGTCGCCATGCCCCAGCTTGCCGTCGATGCAACTCCCCCACGTGTACAGCTCTCCGTTGCCTTAATGCTCAGCAAATCCAAGGAAAATTGCAACAGCCTATGGCCGCGGATGAGTCTCCTCCCGCAGAAACCGCAAAGATGCATCGACTTTGAAGAAAATCTACGACTTTTGGGATCGCATCCGTTCTGAAGTCTCCTCGCCCAAGCTGACCGCTAAGTCCTTGACCGAAGGACACAATGCTGCCTTGATTTGTCAACGAAAATGAGAAGGGTTGTCCACTATCGGCGAAGGACACAGCTGGAGCGACGGAAAATGCAACGGCGACAACACACTGAGTTGAAAAAGGCCGGAGCTCTAGCACATCAGTTCATTTCAGAGCTTCCAACTTTGAGCTATGGCCCTGAGGTATGAGGTGAGGCAGAGCGCTCGGGCAATGTGAAGTCAACCTGAACGTGAAGTACCTGAGAATCCGATGCATCAGTATAGTCAGATGTACTACTCTAATTTCCAGGTAAAGAGTTGTTTGTCACACATGTTACACGTATTGCGTGTCCGGCTTCGAGGTGAATTCCAGAGATGCAGCATTGGTGAGAATAATGATGGACAACACGACTTTCGCATTCACGTCCAGAATTGCGTAGGCGACCGATTCGAAACTGACTGAAAAGCTCTGCAGCCCTGGGGCGAAGATCCAAACGAAGGGATAGAGAGACCAAATGATGATCAACAACCAAGAAATCTTATTGTAGAGCTCAGAGACCGCAGACGACCCCGACGCTGCAAACATAAGTGCAGACAAAAAAAGGCCCACCATTCGCCGAATCTTTAAAAGATCTCGCAAACGCATAGACGACAGGGACGAAGAGGCCGAGGCCAAACACGAACCAGATCCACTTCGTAGCAGTCACGAGAGAGAGAGATCCAGCCAGATTCGAGAAGACCATGAGGCCTGCGATGTGAGCGGAATAAAGGACTCTTCAGTGGAAAGCAGCACACGATGAGAAACAATGTGAGCAGCGTACCAGAGACCCCCATGATTCCTGCAATAGTCGTCTTGTCTGCATTCGCAAGGAGGCCAACTGTGAGGATAGTCAGGGGAAAGGTGACAATCCATTCGACGTAGTGAGCGTAGAAGAATTGTCTGCAGCTGAGATTGCGTCAAATCGTCAGGGAGCAACATCGTACCCTAGAACAGTTGTCCACCCTTGGCCGCTCAACAACGCAAAGTAAATCATCGACGAGAACCCGCAGATGAAAGTTGTCAAAACGTAGAACTTTCGGGTAGCTGACGTCGCATTGTACGACTTGTATGCCAATGTAATCGTCGTCACGATCAACGCAAGGAACGCAACGGTGAAAGCACCGACTCCAGTGTTGCCAACCTCCTCAATCGTCTGACAGCGAGAGGGAATTGTCGCAGCAGCGCCTGCAGCTGCAGGTGCAGCTGCCGCAGCAAGGGCTTGACGTTGCCAAACTTCCATGGTGACCTTTACGAATATGAAACTAGATTTAGATAACAAGAAATGTGATTTCTGTTAATGTTAACATAACAGAAGTTGTTAACGAAAATAGATGCCAAGGACATCATTCGTTTTCGAAACAGCATTCGTCGTCGCCCTGTTCTTTTTTTTGAGCGTCCTGGGCTCCGCGCCTGATGCATCTGAGGCGTCCTCTGCTCTTGACGGAGACGGACGCCCCAATGAGTCCGTCGTGACCAGTGGGGAAGCGGAAGGGAGCTTGGAGGGCGCTGCGGTGGATGCAAATGAAGAATCTGGAGATGAAGATGGCGATGAGGATGAAGATTATGTCCCAGAGCCAGCCAGTGGCGAAGATCCCATTAACGAAGAGGACATGAATAGCGTGTTTGAAGTCCACGACGGGAGTATCGTCACTCTGAACGAGTTGACCCTTGATCCGTTCATCTCTGAAAACAAGTACGCAGTTGTCGAATGTAGCTTTTCTGAGATCTTAATTTGCTCATTCCCCAAGTTTATGCGCCCTGGTGTGAGCACTGCCGCCACTTCGCCCCAGAAGTTGCCATGGCCGCGTCCATGTCCGTTGCGCGTCACGCGAACATCTCGTACAGTCGTCGCCTCTAGTCTTATTGGCCTAGCTTTGGGATTCTTGACGCCGACAAGTTCTCAAAAGCCGCAGATCGCTACGGCGTCGACGGCTACCCGACGTTGAAACTTTTCATCGACGGCAAAGACGCCGGCGAATTCTCCCTCTCTCCCGACGCTGCGACGCTCCATCGCTGGCTGCTCGAGCTGACTGGCCGCAGCGTGGTGGACGTGACGGTTCCACAACTGGCCTCGGCTGATGCGAGCAGGCGAACGCCACGGCTGTGCGGGAAGCCAAGTCCATGAGCACAATCGTCATCGTCATTTCTTTGCCCCGCGATGTCGCCATCACTCGGCATTTGACCCATCAGGACGAATCCATTCGAAAAGCCGTCTTCGACACCTCCATCGAGTCGTCCGTGCCGTTCTTTTGGGTTGACGACGCCTCCGCCGCAGACCTCGGCCTTAAGCCGAGCTCTTTCTGCGCCATGACGTCCTTCGACCCCGCGCCTGCGTGCCACGTCGGCGACTTCACGGCGCCGATGATGCTCTCGTTTGTCCAGCGCTACTCGGTCGCACCGTATTACGTCGCGGATGACGAAAACATCACATCCGTCTTCACGTCAACGTTAACAAAAGTAGTCCTCAAGTCGTCGGACGCAACGGCGACGGAGAACTTCCTCACCCTCGCACACGACGAACGCTTCAGGGGCAAAGTCGCCTTCATGCTGGCAGTGGAGGAGACGTCGGTCGAATTTTTGAAATTTTTGGGCGTTGGGGTGAAGGAGGATGCGCTGGTTGTGTTTGACAACAGCTTCCGTTACAAGGCGGCGCCCCACAAGACGGAAGCGGAGATGGGGAAGTACATCGTCGACGCGTTTAATGGCGTGGCGCCTCGCTTTTACCGAAGCAGCGGTGACAAAGTTGTCGCTGACAGAGGCATCAGCTTCTTAACTGGAACGACTTTTAACGACTTTGTTAACAACGCCAAGGGGCACGTCGTCGTCGCTGTCATGCGGTCAGACGACAAGGTTTCGAACTCCACTCAGACGATGACGACGCAGGTTACGGAGCATGTGGTCGCCGAGATGGTCCCCCTCTCAGACGCGGCAAAGGACGGAATTTCATTCGCAGGCGTTGACCCTGCCGTTGACGACCTTCCGCTCGAAATCCCAGCAATTCCTTGTCTTCTCCTATTCAAGTACCCCAACATGAAGAGGGCTATTGACGGTTCGGCCGTGCTGAAGGCACAGACCCCCATCGCTGCGCTTAAGCACGTTCACGACCTTGTCGGCTGGAAAGAGCCTCAGATTCCAGGGGCTGAAGATTTTGACAACTCCATGAGGCAGCTGCGAGCTCTTGCCGATAAGCAGCCTTCGGATCTATCCGCAATTGCAACCCGGCTAAAGTCGATCATAGCCGATTTCAAAAAGGAGGATAAAGCGGAGAAAAGCTCAAAAAAGCACGACGAGCTGTGATGTTGTAAAAGAGAACTAGATGCGCTTGTGGGCAGCACGAGCTTTTCGTCGCGGCGTTGGCATTGCCGATACTGTTGCAAGCAACAATGCCTCCCTTGCTTCAGAAACATAAAGACTAGATTCTTGGAATTTTGAGTTACTACAACGTCAGCGTCCCAAAATTAAATGTGCGGGAGCACCTCAACAATTCAGCGACTTCCCGAGCAAACGAATCATCTTCAAGGAATGGTCTAGAGTGGAGTAAGGAGATGTCGACAAGAGCGGACATGGAGACAACGGCGCGGTGGGCTACTGGCCAAGCGCCGCCATCAAGGGAAATGGAGTCCGAGTCAAAATAGACGAAGCGCCACCAAGGCCTCTCGACGAACTCCTCTCGCAAACGAGCGAGGTCGGCGCTGTGGAGTCACATTCTGGAATGGAACTGCAACGGAATCGTTGCGATTCGACAAATGAGGAGGGAGCTGCTTCATCAGCGTCAACGAGCGAGGTGCCCCACAGAATGGGCCAGTTCTTTGACGTGTGTTCGGACACGTTGTCGAGTCTTTGCATCAGCAGGATGGCAAAGTCTGGGGCGTCCAAGTGTCCTGCTGTGTGAGTTCGCTTCGCTCAGAACCAACCATTTTCGAAGAGTCGTGCAACGACATCAAGCGCAAGGTCGTCTGTGGGGTCCCCCATCATAAGGGAAACGGCCAACGGTGCTACGTCAGTAGGAGCGTTTTCGACAGCGCCAACTGATATCAAGTACTCCAACAGATGCCTTCACGTCGAGGGGGGGGGGGAGGGGTTAGTCCAAAATGTTTGCTGAGTACTTTTTGCAGAACAGGTTGTCCTGGTCCAATTCCACCGCAGCGCGCAGAGCCATCAAATTCGCGTCATCGTCGCGCTGCCCGGGCGAGTGGGACAACGCTTTTATCCCAAACGTCACCGCAGACGTGCAAAACTCCACAGCCGCAAGCTCCTGCCCAAGCAAAAATGCTTGTGCGCGATGAATGTGGGCGTTGAGACCGCCGTGAGACATGGCAGCGCTAACAACAAAGAGCATATACTTGAAAAACTCTGTTAATGCGCTCTCCTCTTCCACAACGCGGCTAGCGCATCAGCGGGAGCAAAGCTTGGTCAAACCTCAGGAGCTCGTGGCGAACATCCGCCAACGAGCCAATGGCGCAACGCTGCATCAGAGCTTCTGCTTTGGCAAAGCATTGCTGCTGCAGTCAGGGCGTCAGGGAGAGGGGGGAGGGCTAAACATGCGCGCGGGGACCTTTTGTTGAGACGAGGCTGAGGAAGCGGGAGTGGGCCATTCGGAGGGAGGACGTTGACATGAGAAGCTCAAGCATGCCCTGATTTGGTTAATCAACGCAGGGGAGGGGGTTGATGCGAGATGAAGCAAGAGCAGAGGATACACGCATGGCCGCGTTGGGAGATTCGGAAAAGTCATGCAGTAGCGGGACAAGATACGACGCGACGGCCTGTTCTCTGCCTCTGAGGAGGGCACATCGGAGACCTATAGCAGAGAGTCGTTGAATCTCTGCGTAGATGTTGTGACGCTGGGACGCAGCGGATATTCTTTCCTGTAAGACGACACATTCGGTTTCAAAGACCTTTGCAGTTGGAACTTTCCAAACACTCCTGTGGTTGCTGTCCAGCTGGAGCTCGGCGATGGCTCTTTGTTGAAATTGCGTCTGAACGCTACTTGGGCTGGAACAGTTTTTCGGTGGCGCCGCCAAAATGAGCTGCACGTGTCGCAGAGTGAAGGCTTGCTGTCTGGGTTATCGACACTTTCTGTTAGCGGCTGGAGCATATCTGCAGCGATCGATTCTTTCACGAAGGTGCTCGTGCTCTCTCCACACCACTCGCAACAAGTGGATATTCTCCTTCTTTTCCTTCGACCCTCCATAATGAACACTTGGGTGTGAACGGTCGATTTGATACTGTTGGGAAAAAAAGTTGTACAGAGCTTGAACGCTCCAGAGCGACCAATGGCACATGTGGGCCAACAAAATAGAGATCCATCAGTACACGGAGACGAAAGACTGCCGTTGTTAAAAGAAAGCATGGCCCCATTCCATTTTGGCACTACTTGCCCTCTTCAAGGGCACTTCAGACAAATTCCACCGCACACACTCGCAGAACAACCCAGAATCATCCGCTTTCGTCCTCGCTTCTTGCAGCTCCTTTGCGCCTGCTTATAATTTCCTAAAAAGGAAACTGATCCGCCTCCATCGCGTCCTGCGGCATTTTTCCACACAGCTGAGAAAAATGTCACACGGTTTCGAGTACGACCTCATTGTCGTTGGCGGAGGCTCCGGCGGGCTGGCTTGCTCAAAGGAGGCTGCTAAGTTTGGAGCCAAAGTTGCTGTGTTGGACTTTGTGAAGCCAACCCCCGTTGGAACGACGTGGGGACTGGGAGGTACGAGGGCCTAGTTCAATTTTCATGCAATCTCCACAGCTCGGGCAGTCCTTACACTGAAGGCACTTGCGTTAATGTCGGGTGTATCCCGAAGAAGCTGATGCATCAAGCCGCGCTGCTTGGCGAGGGGTTGGAAGACGCGAAGGAGTACGGTTGGGAAATTGAAGGGCAGCAGCACAATTGGTGGTGGAAGCGTTGTCGCCAGCTGACGCAGGCAGGGAGAAAATGCTTCAAGGAGTTCAGGACCACATCGGGAGCATCAACTGGGGCTACAGAGTTGAGCTCCGCTCGAAGCAAGTTGACTATTTCAACGCGCTTGGGAGCTTCGTCGATCCACACACAATCGAATGCAAGGATCGCAAAGGCGTCGTCGTACGCTTCCCTGCCATCCCGCCCTAACCCCCCCAAAGACCCGCCACACCGCCGACAAGTTCGTCATCGCCGTCGGCGGCAGGCCAAAGTACCTCGGCGTCCCCGGCGACAAGGAGCTCTGCATCACCAGCGACGACCTCTTTTCCCTCCAGAACGCCCCAGGAAAGACGTCGCCCCCCTCCCCCCCCTTTTTGACGTTGCAGCCTTGTCGTGGGAGCCTCTTACGTCGCGTTGGAGTGCGCGGGCTTCTTGACGGCCCTCAAGTACGACGTCACCGTCATGGCGCGCTCAATTTTCTTGCGCGGGTTTGATCAAGAATGTGCCGGCAAGATTGTCGACTACATGGTCCCCCCCC
>JAIYDP010000325.1 GCA_027487435.1 Verrucomicrobiaceae bacterium
GCTTGAGATTGTCGTGCTGTCCCTCTACGTCCCCGTCTTCACGGACATGTGGACTCTACCGTCCAACAACAGGAAGTTCTGTCCCACCGTGTCCATGAAGCTCGAGGGCATGGGCGGCGTTTTCAAACTGTACCCCCGTCACCTATTTTCAACATCTAACTGCGCCTAGTGTCTTGGAGCACTTTTGGCTTGACGACGTCAGCGTTTTTGGAGTCAAGGTAATCGCCCTCCCGTCCCCTCCGCTGACGCGGCAGGTCCCTCTGCGCCCGACGATGAAGAAGCACGAGTTAACGGTGTTCGAGTGGAGTGCGCCGAAGAAGCTCCAGAAGCAGTGGCGGGTTTACAGCCGCTGCGACAAGAAGAAGGACGAGATTCCGGACATGTCGACGAAGTAAACAGAGTAACCGTGAACGTGTAGAAGGGGGGAGGGGGGTTGGAATGTGAGTACAAACCGCAGTTACTTCTTAAGGGAGGGTCTCCATGCGCGAAAAGGGGGGGTGGTACTGTACAAACGCTAACAGATCTTTCTTATTTTAGAGTATTGAACAAGACTTTGACTTCTTGTCGCTCGATGACCCCTGTCAACGTCAAAAGAACAGCGCAAGAAACAGGCCGTACGGAGCGCTCCACTGCCTTCGCTTCGCTGGCCTTCGGCGACGCGGCTTCAGGCGCGGGTTGCACCTTCGCCGCAACTGCCACCGCATGGACGGCTTGTGCGGGCTGTGGGTTCCCGTCGCTTCCCTTCGCTTCGTTGCTCGCCTCAGCCTTCACATCCGCAGATGCTGCTGCGGTCGGCCCATCATGACCTCCCTTCGCTTCGCTTGGAGAAGCCTGCGCGTTCTCCCCAACATCAGCAGCAGGACCTTTTGGCGGCGCTGCGGCCCCCCCTTCGCAACCTATCCGAACGTCTCCGTCCACAAATTCGACCGCGCTGCCGTCAATCACGACAAACCCCCCACGACAGACAAATCTTTTGGATTTATCGCCTTTTTTCAAAACAGCGCGGCGCACCCCATCCAGCACATCAACCGCCCCGACCTTTGCGATCGCCATGCCTGGACGTGAAGAGCCGCCCATCGTGTGGATGGCGTTGATCTGCCGAAGCGAAGGAAAATCCCACACCTCCCCAATGCGAGTAAAAGATGAGATAACAGACACTTTAGCCCCGCGGGTTGCCGCTGCGTCCGCAGCCGTGCGAAGGGCAAACGACGCGTCGAGGGACCACTCGCGGTTTGGGATGCACTCCGCGTGGTCTATTTTTAGACCATTTAACACGGGCACGAGCGCCGCATGCGGCGCGCGTAGGGCCGTTGGGAGCATCCGCGCGGAAGAAATGAGGGGGACGTTGGAGACCACGACAACAGACGCCGCGTCAGACGCAACAGCCGACGAAACGACCTCCAGCTGCGCGGTGTCCTCGCAGAGGCAGGCTGTGCTATTTTTAGAAAATGCGTCAACGCAGACGACGGTCGTGTCGCCAAAGCGGAGGAGCTGCGCGTCGTGGGCGAAGCCGACGGTTGCGGCCTCGTCCTGGACGGCGTGTTGAAAAAAGAGGAAGAAGTAGCGGCGATGGAGCTTATTGATGGCAGCGCCAAGCGCGGAGTCGCGAAGCGAAGGGAATGTCGACAGCGCGTCGTCGTCGTCCATCGTCACGAGCATGGGGAGGGTCGAAAAGATGGCATGCACGTGGGGTGTGCCCACCGCTTGGACGAACTTGTCAAAAATAAACGCGTCAACGGCGGCGCGCGCAGGTCCTGACAAGGGTGCGGCTGCATCTCCAGCGGCGAGCCATTCGACAACGGGGGGGAGGGTGAAAATGTCAAGGCAGTCAACCAACCCTCCTAAACAGATCCCAATTGGGATGTGGCGGGCGCGAGCGAGCTCACAGGCGGCCTTGACGGGCTCTTCGGCTGCCCCGGCGAAGGCGACGAAGCGGTCGAAGGAGGAGCCGGCGGGGGGGACGTGGATGGTCGCGGAGACGCCGGCGACGGTTGCGGTTGCGTCATATGCTGTCGCACGCAAGGGAAGTGGCAGCTTGTACGCAAGGGCTGTCCAAGAGAACGTCGAGTCGACTCTGCGCGAGGCGACGGACGCAAGTGGACCGTCAGCGTCGTTGGCGGTGAGAAAAGGGTCTGCGGCGACTTGATCCTTGGCGTCGAAGAGGATCTCCACGTCGACGTTGAAGAAAGGCTCGTCGTTGACGATGGAAACACCCTGAGGCAAGAGGAGAGGCCCTGCAATTATCTTCATTTCAACCGTAGAAGTCAATTGCAACGGCAGGGTGAGTCAATCAAGTCAAGTCAAGTCAAGTCAAAGTCACATATGATGCGACGTCGGCTTGTCCACTTTTACTTCGTCAAGCATCTCAATCACAGCGACTGAGCTATTTTCTTGTCGATGGCTGCATGACGCCCTTTCCTGCGATGGTGCTTCCGCCAGAAATAGGAGCATCACCCAACGGGGCCGTCACAGACTTGCCTTGGCCGCCTTTTCCACTCCCGCCGCCACTACCACCTCCCGCAACGACGACAGGATTACCCCCCCCTCCAGTCTTACCCCCTGACACAGAGTTCGGCCCTTGTCCAACCGATGCCGATGACACAAGCGGCACGGCGCTCAGGCCGTACGCCCCCTTAAGCGTCGTCAGTTTGTTTGAGCCAGCCACCTCCCGCAGCCACTCCCCCGTCGGCGACAAGAACACGAGCCGTTGATTGCCGCTGTCTGACACAACAACCGTCCCATCGCTAAGCCGCGCAGCTCCCGCAGGGCCGTTAAATTGCCCAACCCCAGCGCCCACGTTTTGGCCGACGACGGCGATGAAATTTGAGGTGCGAACGGACGGGAGGAAGACGACTCTGTTGTTGCCGGTGTCGCAGACGACGATTGTTTTGTTGCGAACGGCTGCGATGCCGAGGGGGGTGTTGAAGCCGCCTTGGGCGAAAGCGTTTACGACGTGAGAATACGCGTATGATGCGCCGTCATGGACCAAGACGAGGACGTAATTACCCTCAGCGTCGAGGATGTACATTTCGCCCTCGCCGAACGCAACTGCAACAGGCCTCTTCAACAACGGCAGGGTGTCGTTGGACACCGAGTTTTGACAAAAGCCATCATCGCGACAAAACACCACCCGCGACCGTCCATCCGCCACCGCAAGCATGCCACTGCCATCAACGGCGATGCCCATTTCCCTCGACGGAAGAGTGTACGTCATTTGAAGCCCTTGCGATTGTTGTGCAGGCAGCGATGCGACCCTCACGAGGGTACCGTTGGGGGTGAGGAAGGTGAGGCGGCTCTGTGCGGAGTCGATTATGACCACCCGCTGCCCCGTTGCGACGACACCGACTGGCGTTTGGAGAAGATTTGGTCCGCCGCCTTTGTACTCGGAGATGAAGGAGCCGTCGATTCGGAGGAAGACAATGCGGCTGTTGGAAGCATCCGCAGCGATGATGCGCTCGGCCGTACAGGAGCGGGACGCTGTCGCCTGAGTTGAGAAGCTGTCAGTGGGGCAGCTCAGGCAAGCAGACGCGCCCGTGCCGTTCATGAACATGTCCGAAGCGCACGCAGAGCAAGCAGACATTCCAGCCCGCGACGAGAAAGTGCCCTCGAGACAGGGCATGCAGGCCTCAACCGAGGCACCCCCGATTTCTGGTGTTGAAGTGCCAGCAGGGCAGCCCACACACGAGGTGGCACCCCAAACGCTCGAATACGTTCCAGGTGGGCATTTACGACAGAAATTGGCGCCATCGGTGGGGGCAAACTCACCAGGACGGCACTCGGTGCATCGCGCCTGCCCCCTTGCCCCTGCGGACGTGCCTGCGGGGCACCTCGTGCAAGCACTTGCGGCGGCGGCTGAAAATTCGCCCCATGAGCAAGACGTGCAAGCAGTTGCTGAGGGTGCTGCGGCAATTGATCCAGCAGGACACGGAGAGCAGCCCGCAGCGCCAGGTGTGCTGAAGTGTCCAACCGCACAGGGCGAACACTGTCGTGCACCAGCACCGGAGAATTGGCCGGCAGGGCACTGGCCGCAATGGCTGACATTGGCGACAAACGTGCCCGGACTGCAACGACTGCAAGTTCGCGAAGACTCCGTGTACACCTCGCCTACGGCGCATGGCGAGCATGAGGAGGACCCTGGGAAGGAACTGCTGCCGAAGGGGCAAGGAGAGCAAGTCGAAGCGCTGGTTGCACCCTCTGCGCGAGAAAACGAACCCAATGGACACTTGACACAAGAGGATTGTCCGCGTGCAGGTTGGAAGGACCCCGCCGGACAGGACGAGCACGATGTGGCGAAGCCTGTGGAGGCGCTGAACGTCCCGACAGGACATGCGTCGCACATTTTGGTCGTCGGGATGAAATACCGTCCGAAGGAGCAGCGACACACGGGAGACGCGGCACGCTCTTGGTCGGAGAGGACGTAGCAGCGACAGAGTGAGCCGAGGAAGTCATAGACGCTCTGGCGGATGCACAGAAAGAGCTCGATGATGTCGTCGGCATCAGACGCGGTCAAAAAGTCAGTTGAGTTGAGAACGCGGCGGAGGGAGCCAACGTAGTCGACGACCGTTGCGTTTGGGAGGAAGGCCTCGAAATCAACGTCCTCGTGGATGGACCTACCGTACGACGAAGAGGCATTAAGCTTCGTGAAGAACTGAGACCGCAAGTCCCTCCTGATGTTGATCATTTGGGCGAGCAGAAGCGCCTTCATACGCGCGAGGAGGTACTTGATGCAGCCTGTAGAGTACCACTCGCACACGCTGACGTTGGAGCCCATGCGGGTTGCGTTAGCGGCGCAGATGTTGACCACTGCTTCGATTGCGTCGGCGATGGAGTCGATGACGCCGCACTGCATCGTCTTGATCTGCGCGTTGTGCGCGAGAAGGGACGTGATTTGAGCCTGCATTGCCTGTTGAGCTGTCAGCCGTGCGTCGATTGCGTTGATATGAGCCATCAAAGCAGGATTTGTCGAGCTCTCCGCTGCAGCACGCACCGCCGCAACAATCTCTGATAAAGAATTCAAATTCGCAGACGCAGACAAGTTTGCTTGCCCGCTCGAATACGCCGCGTTGAGGGACTGCATCGCCCCCGCCTGTGTGCCCAGCGCCGATGAGATGTTTTGGATGATGTGGAGCTGCTGCATCACCAATTGAAGAGACGCGTTGTGTCGGGCAACCGACTCCTCGAGTTCCTGCATCGAAAAGTTTACGTTGCTGAAGTCGCGCTGATGGAGCTGCGAGCGGACGCTGGCGACTGTGAGCATGACCTTCTGCAGCGCAACGGTTTGATTGAGCGACTTAATATCTCGCTGCTGCTTTGCAATGGACGCAACCGCGTCAGTTAACTTCTTCTTCAGCGCGTCGAACTCCTCTCGAGACACAGCCCCTGACTGCGCTTCCGAATCGTCAACCCTTGACATCAAACGCCGCGCAGTTCCCGGCGGACTCGCTGGCCCAACGCCCGTAAGCCGCAGCAGGTACGACCTCTCCACAGGGTCCGTGATGTTGCATTTGAAAACGGAGGAGCGGCACACGCGAGTAGCTCCGGCCACGAGCCTTGCGAGGCCGCGAAAAGCTGTCATCATGTCGGGGGACCTCACGTCGGCGACGACAGGGTCTGTCGCCTCGTAGAAGCCGTACGAATTGACGGCCGGGGGGGGGGCCTGCGCAGCTGCGAGAGAAACCCACGACAGCAGCACAAGCGCAGTCGACCAGAGGGGTCCCAGCACACGTTGCCGAACCATTTTCCAGATCTGCGTGTGAACTTGTTAGGGGGCTTGTTAGCGAGCCAACTTGTGGCGACGAACTTCTTGCCGAAATTCCTTTGCTTCCGATGGATGGCTGCCTCAAAGTCGAACTGAACAGGCACTTGACACGCCGTGTGCAACGCGGGTTTTTGTTTGGTCGAGGTGGCGCGGGAAGGAGCGGAACCCACCCTCCATTGGCGGACCGGCTGTACACTTGCAACCCACCACCAACCCACCCTCCCCGAACCACTCC
>JAIYDP010000182.1 GCA_027487435.1 Verrucomicrobiaceae bacterium
GGTCGAGGCAGCTGCCGACGGGCTTGCCCGTGCAGTCCACCGCCACGATCTTGTCGTCCCTCTTCGCCACAAACAGCGGCGCCGCAACGCAATCGTTGAGGTCCACATCGCGCGACGGCGCCATCACGAGCCCGTTGACACTCGACGACGCGAGGCACACCCCATCCGAACCGACCGACGTCTCTAGCATCGACCCCTCGTCGTCGTCATCGCTGCCGTCCCCATCCCCTCCGTCAGACCCTTCGCCGTCGTCGCCGCCCTTCGCTTCGCCGTCATCCCCCGACCCCTCAACAGCAGGCACAGGAGCTTTGGGCCGGCTCAGCGCATCCGTCGCGACAGGCTTTGCGCCCTCGCCCTTGTCCGCGCGACCCTCTTTCGGCGGTGAAGTCTCGCCCTCGACTTGCATTTTTGGCTTAACTGCCGCAGGCTTTGGCTCAGGCGCATCGGCTGGAGGCGTTGCTTTGTCAGCGAGGTACGCAGCGATCGACGTGTCGTTGCAAGCCATGGCTGTCTTGAGCTGCAGCTTCACGTGCGAAATGCCCGACGTGAGGTTGATGGGGGCTGCAGCGCCCATTCCTGCGGAGTCGAACCAAAACCTCGACGGGCACTTGAACTCGACGCGGCTCGAGGCGCACTTGATGCTCGACGTCTGCCAGTACTTCAGCGACGCCTGCACCTCCTTCAGCACCGTCTGAACATACGCGCCCCCGTACCGCCGTCGCTCGTGGCAGCTGCGCACCAGGTGGATGACCTCCTTTGCGGGGATTTTGAACAGGCTCAGCGCCATCTCCGACGTCACAAACCGCGCGCACGATGACGAAAAAAATTCATCCGACGCGATCGCCATGGCTGCAACTTCGTCCGCCATCTCGCGATCAGCCGTCCCTTCCGCCAGTGCGGCCACCAGCACCAGCGCGTGCAGCCGCAGCGACTCTTCGAATTGCTCGTCATCCTTGCTCTTGTCCGCAAACACCCCCTCCAATCGATCAATCGCCATTTCAACCGCCGCAATCAGCCGCTCCTGACACGCCTTCGCCGTCACTCCCGCAGACGCCTTCGCTGCCGCCGCGCAAATGACGTCGCCTACGGCCTTCGTTTTGATGGCCGCCCGCAGCGCCGACGCAACAGACGACCGCCTGCGTTCGCTCACAGCCTCGTTCAGCCGCGCGATGACGTCGCCCTTTTCGATCGCGTCCTTGACCCTGCCTTCAAGCGAGTCCCTGGCGGCGCGGATGATGTCTCTTCGCGTCTGAGCGCTCTCGAACTCTCGCTGCTTTGATGGGGTCGACGAGATCTTCTCGACGCATGATTTGACCCCCGAGATGATGAACGCAATGTCGTCGGGCACGCGCAAGGGCCGCCGCACCTGGTGGCGCCACCCCTGCTGCACCTGCCACGCGCACACGGCGAAGTCACTCGCCCGCAGCGCCGACTCAGCGGGCGTGCCGTCGTCGCGGACGTGCGCGTGGTAGTACACGAACGTGACGGCGGAGAGGAGGTCGTTTTTGAAGGCTGAGAAGAAGCTGTCGGAAAAGAGGGCGAGGGCAAGGTCTGTCGGGGCGTTGGCCATGTTGGCCAAGTTGGCGCTGAGAAAGACCGCAGCCATCGCCTCGACGCGACGCACAACCTCCGCCTCAAACGTCCTCAAGGCGATGAGGGGGGGCCAGGACTGGTCGGAGAGATAGTCGAAGCCGCGCGAGTTCGCGAACACGGGGTGCCAGTTCGGGTGGAGGCCAACGGCAAACGGCAGAGCTGAGGAGTTGGCGAGGGAGGCCACGGCTGCCGCGGGCGATTTGAGTTTGCAGGCCTGCGCCCCCTCCTTGGGGATCTGCACGGCGTACGGCAGCGTCTGAATGAGGGAGGAGGGTGAGGCGGCGATGAGAGTGCGCGCGAGTCTGAAGAACAGCTTGAGGGAGTTCGGGTCCGACAGGCCGCCGCAAGTGGAGGGCATTGCGGCCGTGGCGCGTGGAAGCAGGATGTCGCTCGAGTCGAAGGGGTTCAGCTTCGCTTGGCTCGCCTCGATCGTCCAAACCCGCAGCGTCGGGATGAACTCGCCAGAGGGTACGGTCGCCACAAACTTGCGGAAGTTTTCCCTCAGGACATGGCGGCGGTCATTAAAAATAGAACCAAGCTGAGTGCCGTCACGGCAGCGCCGCACGTCAAGCTCAAAATCAGCGTCACCAACCCCAGCCTTGGCGCGGTTTGTCAGCGGCCAAATCACAAAGTGGGCGACAAAGCTCGGGCAGAACTGGTCGAGCAGCGCCTTGGTGATGCCCGTGTCTGGGCAGTGGCCGGAGAAGCAGGAGATGTTGGCCTGCAGGCACTGCGCGTTGGCGGTGGAGGTGGCGGAGAGGAAGATCTCGTGGCTCTGGCCGACGTTCGTCGAGGGGATGCTCAGGCCGGTTGTGGCCCAGAAGTCGCTGCGGCTGTGAGACTGACGCAGGGGAGGGGGGGGGGTACTCTGTGAACTGCGCGCACTTGATGTAGTCCCCCATCTCACTCGCGTGCGCGGCAACGCACTCGCGCACGTTGTTGCGGCGCTCCGACATTGCTTTTGAGAAATTGAACCCCCCCCTCTCCAAATCGTCGAGAGCATGCTTGGCCCTTCCAACGCACAGCAGCGCAACCCTCGACAGCATCGCGCGCAACGTCGGGGAGAACTTTGAGGTCCCCGTGACGCAGGACATTTCGCTCAGGAAGTCCGTCGCAACGTCGGACGCGCGGTCGAGGGCGGGGACGAGGAAGGTGTCGAACACGAGGCCCCTGTTGACGGCTTTGAACGCTGTGTTGCTGCACCTCACCTCGACCATGAGCTTCTTGTGAATGCCCCAACACGGATCCCCAAATATCGAGTTGAGAACCGAAATGCTACAAGACGGCTTTCCAACGCAAGTGTCGCGCACGAACCCGACGCTGCTTGCCGAGTGGCACTGGCTGTTCTGGAAGGCCCCGCACGATCCAGTCGCGGTGCCGTAGGACGCAAACACGACCTCTTCGATGAATCCTCCATCTTCTTCACAGCTAAGCTTCGCAACCTGACCCTCCGGAGTGGATGCGCATTGATTCAGCCCACCCCCTCCTAAGGGACGCAGCGGGCCCTCTGGAATAGCGGCCTGGAGACCATCGAGCCAGACGCAGCTCGATGTCGTCAACTTCGCTGAAAGACCACCTGCGACTTGCAGCTCAGCCCTCTGCGTAAACGACGTTGGGAATTGAACAATGTTCGATGTGCCGGAAAAGAGGTTGATGTGCGATGGCAAGGCCCTGACGATCAGAGGGTTGAACTTCCATCGCTGGGGGGCAATGGCTCCCTTGACGGACACCTGGACGCCTTCCCGCACTTTCCAACCTTCCGTCTTAGTTATCTTTGAAAACGACGCCCAAGGGAGTCGGTGGGGGTAGAAGGCGACCTGCCTGTCGTTTAAGTAGATTTCAAAGCCGCTGCTTTTCACTGAGACGGCGAACTTGAGCGACCCTTCTCTGCTCGGCAAAAGTGCGCGATGTTCGGGCCCCCACCCCCCTCTGAAACTGTTCATGGCCAGAATCCCCTCGTTCCTCCTCGGGTTAAGCCTCAGAATGATCGCGCCGCTGGAGTCGAGGAAGTCCAAATGGTCGGACTTATCGACGCCAATCTCTCCGCGCCACTCCGTCAACGACGGCTCCACTACGAACTCCCACCCCCCGATAGAAAAGTTGAGCGGCCCAGTCACAACATCGGGCAGGTCCAACTCCCACCCCGGCTCTTCGCATCGGAGGGACGACTTCAAATCGTTGCCGAAGCTCTTGGCAGCCTCAAGCGCCGCCGCACCGGCCGCCCCAACGGCGGGGACGAGGTCGCTCAGCCTGAGGGCGACGAGGCTGAACACCCTGAAGAGAGAGTTCCTCGCAGTCAGCGCCTGCTTGACCGTCAGTGGCCAGTCCCGGAAGCTCTCAAGCCCGTGGTCGTACGTCGGGTACCACGCGCACACGGCGCCGACAAGGGGGGGGGGCACCCAGCTTGGGAAAAACTTGCGGACAGCCCACTCGCACATCGCGCGCCATGTGCGCGGCTCTTGGCCGGGCACGCGATGCTCCTCCTGGTGGCGCGCGTGCGCTGGCGTAGCGGCGGCGAAGGCTGCGGCTGCTTCGCCCGTGCGGATGGAGTTGAGGAAGCGAAGGAAGAGGCGCGTCGAGTTCTCAACCGCCGCGGAGAAGATGGCGGAGGGCCCCTCTGTGCCACTTGCGCAGCGGTCCTGAAGGGGCACCATCGCCTCAGCGGGCAGGTCCGGCGACACGAAGCGAAGGAAAGAAAGGAGGGTGCGGCATTGCACCGCTGCGTGCGCGGCGACGGCGCCTTTGGCCGCTTGGAGGGCCACAAGCGGCACGTCCTTTGGGCGCTGCCACGTCGCATTGAAATGCTTGGCCTCGCATTGGGACCTAAAATCGAGGGGGGGGGGGGACGCGACGGCTGAGGTTGGGAACGAGTGGCCCTGCGAGATGGCGACTTGGGCGCAAGCTGACGCGGCGTCGCAGATGACGTCGCCGGCTTTGATGGGGACGAGGCCATCCGACAAGGCCTCGAGGGCAGCCTGGCGGAGGTGGTGGGGGGTCATTTCCTGCAGGGCGGTGAGGGAGCCGAAGATGATGCGGTTGCAGAAGCTGGTGAAGGGGCTCGCCGCCTTGGCGAAGACGCACTTGGCGAGGCCGTCGTCGAGGGGGCGCACGGCCAACGTCGCCGCGTTGCTCTCCTCGGGGGCGAAGAGCTGCGCCGTCGCGACGCGGCAGAGCTGCCCCACAGCCGTCACGGCCGTGTCGCCGTAGCGAAACGAAAGGCCCTCCCTCTCGCCCGGGTTGAAAATGTTTGGGGAGAGGAGGGAGGGGAGGAGGGCCGACGGGAGGCCGATGGGCCCCCGCATGATGTCCCGCGACACGTCGCCGCAGTGGGCGGCGAAGGTCAGCTTCGGGGGGGCGGAGACGTAGACGAGCGCCGTGCGCTTGACCCACCAACTGACGCTGCACGCGACGGTGCGCGTGAACTCCACCTGCCAACGGCTTGCGTCGCTTCGCGACCTGAGGGCGCGAGGTGCGAGGGCGGCGTTGGATGCGGCGAGGGCGTCGAAGATGGCGAGGATCTCCGACAGGGCCGTGGCCTCGTCGCCCCCGACGATGGCGGCGACGCAGCGCTTAACATCTTTGCCTGCCGCGGCCTGTGCGGCCTTGCCCTCTTCGATGCCGCAGAAGGACGAGGCGGAGCGGCTGCAGGTGCGGTAGGGGCCGAGGAGGGTGTCTGTGCGGCGGAAGAGCGCCCAGTGGATGTCCTCGACGCTGCAGGGCACACCGCCGACGGAGTTGGCCTTGCCGAGGAGGGAGTCGTAGAGGTTGTAGACGTCAAAGGACTGCTTGATCAAGACGAAGCGGTCGGTGTAGCCCTTGCGCAGCGCAGCGAGCATGTCCGACGGCTCAATGCGCGACCCGACGCAGTCCTCGAGGGCGGCGGTGGCCGTCGACGTGGCCCCGCTCCCGCCCTTGAACAGAGCCTTCAGCGCAGCCACACTCTGGGACGATTGGACGGCGGTCAAAGCGTCAGAGGGGAGGGGCCCAAATGCGGAGAGAAAACTGAGGAGGGGGGCCTTGCAATTCTCGAAGCGGGCCTTGAAGAGCTTCACAAAGTAGCTCTCGACGGCGTCGAAGGAGTGGCCGGGCAGCGGGCAGTTGCGGCGAGCGCCCTCAAGGCCCGCCTCTCTGAGGCCGCCGTTGAAGTAGAGGGCGTTCAGCTTGCGGGTGATTTCGTTGCACTGCCGCTCGCTTTTGGCCCTGTCCGAGCTTGCGGTTTCATCTGAGGGGTCAGCTGACAACGAGATGACGCCCACTTATAAAGAAGCCCGTGGGACGCTGTGCGGGAGCCGGTGCAGGGCGAGGTGGCGCTGATTGGGATTTTGGCTTGTTCGAATCGGAGGGCATGCCAGCTGGAGATTGCTTGCCACTTGAGACCGCCGTAGCTGTCTTTCCCCTTGATGCTGCAGTCGCAACAGCTGCAGTTGCGGCTGAGGACTTTCCCCTTGATGCTGCAGTCACAACAGCTGACTTGGCAGTTGCAGTTCCAGCCGCTGTCGTGGCCGCCACGGCCTGCTTTTCTGCGGTCACAACCGCTGCTTTTTTGGCGACTGCGACTGCAGCCGAAGTTGCAGCCGCTGGCTTGACCTTTGCTGAAGCAGTTGCGGCCGTTGATTTGCCCCTTGATGCTGCGGATGTGATAGCTTGCTTAGTCGCCGCCGCTGCTGCAGCCGCTTGCTTTTCTGAAGCCAGCTTGGCCTGCGCCGCCTCTGCTGCTGCTGCTGCCTTGGTCGCCGCCGCCGCCGCTGCTGCCTTGGTCGCCGCCGCCGCCGCCGAAGCTTGTCTTTCGGCAACGGTAACTGAAGCCAGCTTGCCCGCTGTAATGGCCGCTGACTTGCTCCTTGGGCCTGAAGATGCTGAAGCTGTTCTTCCCCTTGATGCTACCGCAGACTTTGCTGCTTCTGCTGCCTGTCTTTCTGCGGCCAGCTTTGCCTGCGCTGCTGCAGCTGCTGCCTTGGCTGCTTGTCTTTCTGCGGCTAGTTTTGCCTGCAATGCTGCCTTGGCTGCCTTTTTTTCTGCGGCCAGCTTGGCCTGCGCCGCCGCCGCCGCCGCTGCTGCCTTGGTCGCTGCTGCTGCCTTGGCTGCCTGTCTTTCTGCGGCAGCAACCGCAGCTAGCTTGGCGGCTGCAGCTGAGTTGTCCGTTGGCGCAGCTGAGGCTGTTTTGGCCATGACGGGCCGAGGTCGTGACACTGCTGAAGAGGTCTTTGCATTGAGAGCTGAAGGACTCTTTGGCGCTGATGGTATTTCCCTCCTGC
Source organism: Verrucomicrobiaceae bacterium (assembly GCA_027487435.1). Taxonomy (GTDB): domain Bacteria; phylum Verrucomicrobiota; class Verrucomicrobiia; order Verrucomicrobiales; family Akkermansiaceae; genus UBA956. The sequence continues at coordinate 6,849 of JAIYDP010000182.1, forward strand.
GCGAATGCTGTCTCGGTCTCTGACCTGCTTCGTCAAGGAGGTCGACGGAAGCGTCCTCGCTGAGCATCCTCCCCTCTGAGTCAGGGTCTGGTGGAGTCGCGTCAAGAGCGACGACCGTTTCGTCACTCTGCACCTCCACGAGGGCGCCAGCGAGTGCAACCACAGAGAGAAATTTTAGAAAATAAGACAACGCCATTGACGATTGAAGTAGTGAAGTTAAAGTTTGTTTAGAGCATATATGGCTGTATCAAACGCATGAGGGCCACAAAAGATAACAAAACGCCACCCCCGGATTTTAGTTATGATCTCAGACGAACGGATGTAATGTGCTCTTGTTGGAAAAAAAAGACGAGGGAGGGAGTTCTCCTTCCATTTTTCAGATTGGGGACCTGATGAGCCTGTCTTGTGGTCAAACCTCCTGCGAACGAGTTTTTTTGATGTGCGCTTTCGAGTTGAAATTACTCTTTTGAGTGAGCGGCTTTGCAGGTTGAAATTCAGTAATTTATCTTAAAAAGCGCCGGTGCGAGATTCTCTTTAAATTTGAATCTCCGGCGATCTCCCAATCGGGGAGGCTTCTTGACCACAAAAATTGTGGTAACGGTGACCCGAAGCTTTGAAAGGCCGCGTATTTGTGGTCCAGCTCGCTTCGCCAAAATTACTATAAATAGCGAATTCCCCTCACTTCGCGCCACACTTCCATGCTTGCTGCTCGCTTCTTCTTTGCGATTCTCTTTGTTTCTTCGTGCTCTTGCGTTTCAATCATCAAGTCCCCCCCCCTCGTGGGTTGGGGGCGCACCGGCCACGCGTCGGTCGGAGCGGTGGCGGACAGTTTGTTGACGTCGTCGGCAAAAAAGTCCATCTACGCCCTCATTTCAGACGTCGGCGACTCTCTCGACGCCGTTTCCGACTGGGCTGACGACGTCAAGCACGAGCCAGCATACCGCTGGTGGGGGCTTTGTCTACTCCCTCGTCCCTGTTGGCACACGTCATGTCCTTTGACATGTTGACATTTTCCCGCACCCATTTCGCTACTTGCTGCCTTCTTCTCACCTTCAAGGTCGGCCCCGCTCCATTTCATCGACACTCCTGACAAGGCCTGCACCTTCGTCATGTCCCGCGACTGTCAGGACGACAACTGCGTCGCCGGCGCCATCGCCAACTACACCTCCCGCGCCGCAGACACCTCCCTCTCCCGCACCCAGCGCGCTGAGGCCGTCATGTTCCTCACTCACTTCCTCGGCGACATCCACCAGCCCCTCCACGGTTCCCCCCCTCCCTGCCCCCCCCCTCACCCTTTCAGTCGGGTTCACAAGCGACAAGGGCGGCAACACAATCCGCGTGAAGTTCAACGGCCGCACCCAAGCGCTTCACGCCGTGTGGGACGACGCCATCATCGAGCGCATCGTCGCGGAGGAGTTCGCCGGCGACGAGGGGAGGCTCATGGCGGCGCTTCAAAAATCTGCGGCGGGGGGGGACGCGCGGGCGTGGGGATGCAATGCCAAGGGTGGCGTTTGTGCGGAGGCGTGGGCGCAGGAGTCCATTCAGTTCGCGTGCAAGGACGCGTACAAGAACGGGAGGGGGGGGTGGATTCAAAGCGGTGACGAGCTGAGCGACGCGTACTTTAAAAGGGCTGACCCAATTGTTAAGTTGAGACTCGCGCAGGGTGGCGTGCGGCTTGCAGCCATTCTGAACCACATTTTTGACGCGTGATCCGGCTCTCCTTCGTTTTCTGTTTTTTAAATTTTAAATCCAGACGCAACGCCTTTGCGTCCAAAATGTAAAAGAATTCCTATTTCTTTTAAGTAAAACTCTATCAGCCTACTAGTGGTACAATCCCCCCCCCCCTCCTCAGACTTGATGCCTGTCAAAGTACACAATCAGCACGGTGATGTCGTCGTGATGGCCGAGCCTCCGTCCCGCCTCCATCACCAGCGCCTTGGCAATGCGCGACAGCAGCGCCGCGTCAACTTCCTTCCGCCCGCCGAAGACTGACGTTGCCTTGGCCGCGATCTCGCCCCTAACAAACTCGACCGCCTCTTCGTTAGAGACGCAGTCGAACAGCCCGTCGCACGCCAAGAGGAGGAACTCGTCCGTCGCCCCAACGACGCGCGTTTGAATTTCCGGGAGCGCCGTCACCGACGACTTGCACGCGCTGGCGGGAGGGGGGGTGAGAATGAAGCGCAGGGGTGGGGCACCGCGGGTTATGGACGTAAGCGAGGGGGGTGGGGGAATTCAAATTGATTTTCTGCGCGATCTCCTCCTGCGAGCGTTTGAAGTCGCGGTCGCCAAACGAGCGGCTGACCGCGAGGATGCCGTACACCCTCCCCCCCATGATCATGCCCCCATCTGCGCGCGTCAGCACTCAACCGACCCCCCCACACTGTGCTCAATGCGGTCGCGCTCGCTCTGGCGCGACGGGCGGTGGTCCTCCGTCAGCGCGTCGGCGCGGCCTGCGCGGCAGAGGATGGCGCGCGAGTCGCCGGCGTTGGCGACGACGAGGCGCGAGCCTTTGATCGTCGCGACGACGGCGCAGCAGCCGGAGTTTGAAGTTGTGGTGGAGAGGAAGTGGGAGTCGGTGTTGAGGAACGCCTCTTCGAGTGCGCGCGCCGGGTTGATCACAAACTCGGCGTGGGTGGCGATTTCGTTCATCAGCCGCTGCGACACAAAATCAACCGCGTCGGTGCCGCCGTCTGCGGGATTGTTAGCTGGCGGTGGAGGGGGGGGGGTGATTTCGCAAAGGGGCAACTGATAAGAGCGGTGCGGATGGATGAATCTGAAAAGGACCCCCCCCCCCTACGGCCGTCGAACACGCCGAACGTGTGGACGCCGTTGACCAGCGCGTTGACAACTCGGTCCTCGTTCCCCCCCTTGCGCGGGTTTTGGTTCTGCTCCGAATGCACCCCCACCACAACGTCAAAGTCGTTTTGAAATTCCGTCGCCAATTTCTCCCCGCGCAGCGCCGCCTCCTCCAGCACCACAATCGGCAGCAGCAGCGACGTCTTTTCGTTCACGCGCGTGTGCGCCGCAACCTCCACGGCGTGCGTCACCCGCACGAGCGCGCCGTGCGTTGACGTCGACGCCGCCCGCCAAGGGACGCGAATCGTCGCCACAAACTCCTCCCGCGCGCGCGCCGCGACAGTCGACGCCGCGACAACGCGGCGCGCGAGGACGTCAGCGCGGGAGACGTTGTTTCCGGAAGCGCGGAGCCACACGTTTTGAATCAAAGAGACGGCGACGAACTCGACGCGCTTGGAGGAGTGGTTGTCGACTGCGACGGCGACGTCAAACTGCTCGCCGACGTCAAAGTGCTGCTTGCGGAGCTGCGCGGCGACGAGGGTGGGGCGGGAGGAGAGGCTAAAGAGCGGGGCTTTAGTCGTTGAGGACTTGAGGGGGTGCTCCAGCAGCAGCTTGTCGACGACCTCCTGGACCTTGAACAGGACGGGGTCGCCGAGGACGGAGACGTGCGGGACGGACTGGCGGACGGAGGCGAAGGGGGTGGCGAAAAAGGCGATGAGGGAGCGCTGGATGGAGAGGGCGTCGTCGAAGCTGCCGGGGAGCTTGTCGGGGACGTGGAAGGAGAAGCGGAAGGTGTAGCAGCCTGGGGAGAGGGGGGGGGTGTCGTCCTCTTTGTCCCAGACGATGCTTCGTTGGGTCAGGACGTTGGATTTCTCGCTTTTGGTCTCAGAGCCGAAGCCCTGGTATTCTACCCTGGGGGGGTGTTAGTGAGGGTGAGGGGTGTGGAACCATGAGGAAAATTCGAAACCTTGCCAGTCGATGCCTATTTCTTTGACGTCGACAACTCTCCGCAAGGTGAGGATGACGACGCCAGTCATCTGAGGGGTGGGTCAGAGAAGGTGCGACGATTTCATATTGAGCACGCAGTGCGGGTTCAATGAATGTTAAGCATAGAAAAGCTTCGCGTACGTTTGATCCTGCTCTCACGAACTCATTGTCTAATCCAAGAAAAAGGTTTCCCGCAAGAGCCATTGCAAACGAATTAACAAATAATTATTGAGTTGTTTGTTAGAACGGTTGGGGATACTTGTACATGCAAACGGTTACATTCGACACAACACTCACTTCCTAAAGATCGTTTTGATTTTGGAACCGCCTCCACCATGTCCATGTGCTGGTACTTTTCGTGCAGGATGCAATTCGACAACTTGGGGAGGCGGAGGGCTTGTTTCAAGTTGTCTCGTCCACAAAAGAAGGGCGTTGACGTCGCAGGGAGGGTAGTTCTACATCCTCAACAACTCAACTCAAGGCAAGACCTGCAAGAGCTTCATACAAGTCGCAAAGTCTGCAGCCAATAGCTGGTTTCTGATGTTCCTGCGAGAGAGTCAGCGACAGTAGCCCCCTTTGCCAAACAAAAGCATGGCCAAGCAGAAATGCATGAGAAAGTCCATCTTGTCGTCAGACGCAAAGAGGCCGTCCCAAATCCTCATGAGCTCCGGCAGCGAGAACTCCTGCGACAGCAGCGTCGTGATCCACCGCAACGCGTAGAACTGCGGATTCAAACTAACGCTTTCCTTTTAAGTTAAGTAGCGCACCCAAACACGCATACCAAGTGCGTCGCGAGCTGCACGTCATGCGCCCGCACGAGCCCCGACAGCTTCCCCAGCGTCGCCTGGATGCCGACGGTCGTCTTGTCGAGGGGCTGGCAAAAATGGTCGCGGAAGAGGGCCATGAGGTTGGTGAAGCAGAAGAAAGAGTCCGCCTCCGCATTCTCTTTAAGCGTCAGCCCGACAGACGCCGCACAAAGGGGACGCGAAAAGTCGGGGATTTTGTCGTTGGCGAAGGTGTAGTAAATGGGCGCGAGGAGCTCGTTCATGCCTGCGATGCGACTGAGGGGGTGTCATGACGGGGGCGCACCTTGGACGTAGCGGATGCCCGGGTTAAGCTTCGCGTAGATGAAGAGGACCTGCTTGATGGCCTCTTGATGCGTCCCCCCCTCCCGAGGCGCGTCCTCGTCCGTCACGCCGTCTGAGGAGTCACGGCAAGGAAGTGCGGGCACGGACCGACGCGGCTGGAGAAGAAGTGCATGTCCGGGTACGTGCGCTTGGTGTCCTTGTCGATCTCCTGCCACGTCTCCAAGTCCTGGAAGTAGTTGTTCCATGACGAGTCGCGCTCCGTGCTCAACGGCTATGGACGTCAGCTGGTTGGAGGGATACGGGGGGGACATGGTCGACTTCATTGGCCTTCGTTACATGGGCCTCATGCACTTTCTGTCTTGGTTTCTCCCATAGGTCGATGACGAATTCTTTGTACAGCCGTCTAGATCTCTCCAACACGTCGATCCAATCGTCTTTTCGGAGAGGGAGATAGGAAAGTAGAATCTGGAGACGTGAGGTCGCCGCGCGTTCTAAAACCTTCCAAAGAAGAGAGCGAGCGCTGAGGTCATCGTCTTGAATGCCTGACGGAGTGAAACAGCGACGAAGAAGGCAGACCATCCCTAGCGACTTGACAGAGCTCATTAAGGTCAATTCTAGATTGCGAAATAATGGCTTGAAACCGCTCACTGCGGGTAATGGAGGCTGGGCTAACAAAGGACATATTCGCTCAGACGCTCTAATTTCTTATTTAATTATTTGTTATTATCCATGAGCAGGTTTGGAGTGCAACAACTCAAAAAGGTCACTCTGCATTTCTGCGATCACTCTGGTAGCTCTACTGGAGTAAAGTAACGGAGTGCTTGGACAAGTAGGCCTGACAATGCAGAAAATTTGTGGAGACATCGCTGGAACAGTTCAAAGGCTCAGTCAACATCGAGATTGTCGAGAGGAAGGGCAGACACCCTTTCGCCGTTGGCCACTACGGTATCTCCCGTCAGAAATGCCGCTTCCTCTGCCATTCTTGCCTTGATTTGAAATTTTTCTCTCCACGCTCATTTTCTCGAAATTGTTGCGCATTCTTTGCCGCAGCTGGCATCGAACGCAAGCGCAGTTGTTATGCGCTTTCGACCCGCAGAATCCTGTTGTCATCCTCCTCACTCGCTTCAGTGAACGGGTCCTCCAAAACGGTGGCCTTGCGAAACGCGGAGGCTGACCGCGTCGCTGAGACGGTCTCGGCGTTGTGCAACACCGCAAACAACAAGAAATACACCCACTCAGGCGCGAGGATCTTTTCCAAGGTCCCGTCAGTGCAAGGGTTTTGGCTGCCTCAGAGAGCATGTAAAGAATAAATGTGGTCATAGTCGCGCGCTCGTAATGATCAGGTCATGTCGCTATCGGGCCACTTCATCGCCAAGAAGCCGACCCGAACTTGCTGCGGCCAAAACGCTAATTTCGAGGTATGTACTTCTGACTGATGCTGCTGGAGTTGGTTTTTGTTGCCTTGGGGAGCTGCTCTGCTTGGCCCTCTGTCAGCATTGAGCTGCGCCACGGTGGTTGTGGGCTTGAGTCTGCAGCCCTTTGCATCTGCTACGACGGTCTCTGTCACTCCGTCGGAGATGCAGCCACACGACGAGACTTCCTCACCGCCCACGGCGTCCGCACGTCCTTCTCGACTATCTACGACATCTCAGCTTACAAGCGCCGTCTTCCGTGGAGCGCCGAAAACTGCCATGGCCTTCGATTCGAAAGCTGGCTGCGGTACGACTGCTCCCGCGGGCCTCTTCTGACGTCAGCGGAGCGGCTTGACACCGACGCCTGCAAGCTCTTCCTCCTCGCCCACGACGCCGCCATTTGCGCCGTCGAGGAGACCCTTCGGCAGCCAGTGCCCCCCGCAGACGCGTCAGCGCTTTTCTTTTGGGCGTTCTCCCGCTCCCCTTCCGTTTCCACCCCCCCCCTCCCTCTTTCTTCGTCCCTTCTGAGCGCTTCTGGCATCCAACCCCCCCGCGCTGTCCTCATCGTCCTCACCGTCTCCGAAGCCACCCTCCACCGCCTTCCCCCGACCCTTGCGGCGCTGCGCCGATCGAATCCAGCCTCTGTTTATTTCTTACTCTCCGCCCACACCCCCCTTGCAGCCGACGCCGCCCTCAGCATCTGCCCCACCTGCCCCGTCGTCCCCATCGGCGACCGAAGCCCCGTTTCCGCTCTTGTCCACGTTGTCCCTAACAGCTTTACGTCGTCTTTTAACGGTTCTTTTATCTTTGACGTTCACGTCGACCCCTCCCCCCTCAACCTCACCCTCTTCCTCTCCCTCGCCGCCTCGTCCAACGCCTCTCTCGTCGCCCCTTCCGTAACGCACGACTCGTTTTGTTACGTCGGCCGCGCTCGACAGCGCGCCTTCGCTTCGCTTCGCTTCATCGACGCCGCGGAGTTCGTCGCAACTTTCATCCCCCCCTCCTCCTGGCCTTGCCTTCGGGCCGCCGTAGCGCCAGATCTTCTTTCGACTGGCGGCCTGGACCTTCGCATTGCCTCCATTTGCCCCCCCCCCCTCGCAATTGTCGACGCCACAGCCGTCGCCGTCGACTGCCGCGCTGTCGCCCACGTCCGCCCACCCCCCGAGCGCGTGCTGGAGGACGCGCGCCTGTTGGCTGGGCGCTTGCCTCACATTCCCTTGAGTGAGGGAGGGGTGAACATTTTGGAGAGCCCCCCGCCAAAATTTCCCTCGCCCGGACGCGATTTTGAGGGGGGGGGTGTCAGTGAGGCCCTCGCCGGAGTGATTGCGGCTGCGATCGAGCGCTTGAGGCGATTTTGGGGAGGGGGGGTGCAACGTGAGGACATAGACCACGCCGAAGCGAAGGCAAGGGCGTTTGACCCGTGCACAACCCCGCGCGCCCTTCGCTTCGCTTCAGCTGGGCTCCGCTGCATCGACATCGCCGGCGCCTTCCGCGTTCGCATTATTAACAACCGCCTTTATCTCCGCCCCATCGCCCGGCCCTACCAGTCGCGCGGCGCCGACGCCGTGGCGGTCCTCCTGCGCGCGATGCGGCGATTCGAATTTTCGGACGCGGAGTTTGTGGTCAACGTCGCGGACGAGCCGCTCGACGCGGCCGCCATGTCCGTGGCGATCAACGCGAGGGTCCGCGACGTGGCTTGGCCTTGTTTTACTTTTAAAGACTATTTTGCCTCATCCGCGCGCGTGGACGCCGCAGCGCGGGCGTTTGAATTTGAATCTCGCGTCCGGCGGGTGTTTTGGAGGGGGTCGGACAACGGCAAGGACGTAGACCCCAACGGAAAAGTCTTCGCCAAGAGACGGCCGCTTGTGGCGATGAGCGTGGCGGGCTCAGAGTTTGTCGACGCAGCGTTCACCCAGTCTCTAAAAGCGAGCTTCCACATCGACCTGGCCGATCATTGCAGGTGCAAGACGGTGCTTCCGCCTCACCGGCCTAGGTACGCGTATTTGGCGGATATTGCGGGGGATACGTATTCAATGCGGCTGAAGTCGCTGCTGCTGTGCGGATCGCCGGTCCTTCGTTTCGACGATCCGTTTCACGAATTCTTCTTTCCCGCGCTGATTGCTGACTACTCCTTCATCTCCGTACGTGCAGATGCAGCCGATTTGCATGAGAAGTTCGAAATGCTTCAGAGAGACCCAGGACGGGCTAAGATAATCGGCCAAAGAGGGCGCGAAGTTGTCAAGGATGTCCTTTGTGACGATTGCGTCTATTTCTACATGAA
>JAIYDP010000324.1 GCA_027487435.1 Verrucomicrobiaceae bacterium
ACTCTCCCACTCTCCCACTCCCTCCCTCCCCCACTCCTCTTCACCCCCCCTCATTCCCTCGCCAAAAAAACACCTGATAGGGAATCCCGCGAGGCAAAGCCTCTTAACGCGAGGAACGCCAAAAAGAAAAAATCCTTGAAACACAAACAATAATTCCCCACCCTTCTTCATCCACTCCCACTGTGATGTACGATCACGGGTGGATACGAATAAAAACTGTTCGGCAACACTCAATCCATCAAAACGATGCACAAGATGATTCGACTTGGACTACCGCTCCTCATGCTCGCTGGTGTGTTCGCCTCACCTGCTGCCCCGGATGCCCCAAAAGAACCTACTACTGATTCGCCAGACATTGCCGCTATCCCTGTAAAACGAACCACCCCTAAAGTCGTTGTGCTCATCCGGGCCGCAGATCCTGCGCAAGTTACGCTCACCGAGTTCGCTGACAAAGATCTTGAGAAGCTTCTTCATCACACTAGACTGCTTCATCCTGGAACTGTCATCGAGGTGAAAACAACTCAGCCGGAGATCGGGGAGATTGAGGCACCAAGGGTCGAACGTCTAAATAGGTTAGTGAAGCGCCAAGAAACGCCACCAAGAATTGATGTCTCCTTTTCGAACGATGGCAAGCCGCTTGTGGATGGCGTTGAGTTTTCACTTGAGCAACTGTTCGTGATGTTTTCGTCAATCTTCAAGCAACAACCTGCCGTGAGACTAGTTCTTGTTGGACCTCGCGATCTAGTCTTCAAGCACAGCCGTTCTGTCATAGGGTGCGCAGCAAGGGCAGGAATTAACGAAGCGATATTTGACATAGTCGAATGGCGGAAGGAAACCAAGTAGAGGTCGAACAAGCCGTCAGTGGCAACGCCGAACTGGCCTACAGATGAAATCGGAGCTTGCCGTCGGCGCGCCACCACTCTATCGTTTGTCTAAAACATGAAGATTCCCACATTCATCACACACTACTTTGAGCGTGACCGTGGACCATTCCTCAACATTTGCGATCTTCCCGATGATGAACTCAAGAACCTTGTCAACGATGAAAGGGCGTCAGAGACTGCGTTCAACCGTTTTGCTCTTGGTCCCGAATTTATCGAATGGCGCCTTGCAGCAGATGATCTCTTGATTCGGGCGTATCACGATAAGTTTGGATTTTATCCAATCGGAAGGCCGTTTTTCGCGGTGCTAGGCGAATTCGATAAGACGCTGACCATGTTTCGCCAGGGTGAACGCGTAATACTGGATCTCTCCGATTTCGAAGATCACGAAGTCACTTTCATGTACCCAGACCACTCTCATCTGACGTCGTTTTATTGTGCCGAAGTCCCCCACTTGTTCTACCAACTGACGGATACTCCAGAGAATCAGGGATTCAGGGGTCAGTTGTTTACGTATTCTGAGCTATCTTCTCGGTTTTACGCTTCAGGTATCGCTGATTCGATACGCTTGCACCTTGACCGGAATGGTTGGGCAGGATGCTATGTCGAGGCGCAAATCTGGTGCCGAGATCATAGAACAAGAAAAGACGAGACTCTCCATCCAAGCGGTAAAGCCTCTTCTTTGATTCCGCGCTTGCCCCCCCCGCAGTGGAAGAGCTACTCGTTCTGCCAGAAAATTGAATTGAAACATCCAAGAATATCAACCAATGTTCCATAAAAGCTTATTCACCACATTAGTTCTTGGAGGCTCCATTATACTCGTTGGTCTCTGGTTGCTGTCGTTTCGTTACTATTCAGAATGTGCGGTTTCATCTACTGCAAATAATATTAGACTAAAGAGCAGTTTTTATTCAGCCACAATCGGACTTAATTTTGAACCGCATGACTCATCCGAATGTTGGTTCAGTGGGTCCTCTATTCCGGTTGCTTCTCTCCACCACCAACTTCGTGACTCATCCTCCCCGTTTGGCGTGCTTAGACTCGGTCGCAGTCCCTCCATAGACTGTGGTGCTGGCCCGGGGCACTATGATTACTTCTTTGATATGCCAATATGGCTCATTTACATCGCTACTGTTGGGTTAGCATACCTGTTTGGTAGATTCTCCATAAATCATTCCACGAGAGCCAAAGAGAAAAAATTAGCCGAACTAGCCAGCACATCCAACGGCGGTAACGCTCCTGTTTGAATTCGGACTTTACTCCCCGCCATGGATGGACACGACGTTAGATCAAGAAACATGACTTCTCCAAAGGCGGAAATTCGGCTAGCTTGTGCAAGGGAATGCCTTGAGGGTCTCTCCGTGGGTGATGCCATCGGAGAATCGCTTAGCTACCAATCATACCGTTGTCGTGAATTGACCGATTTTTCAGCCTTTCGCCCAGGGACATTGCGATATACCGATGACACTGAGATGGCGCTGGCTATCTATGAGACGCTCAAACGCCTAGGCGGAATCGATGAAGATGTTCTAGCTTGGGCGTTTTCCACGCGCTACCGAAATGACCCTGACCGTGGTTACGGCAAGATGGCTCGACACATTCTCCAGCAGATATGTGACGGATCACCATGGCGTGACGTTTCCAAGAATGCTTTTGGAGGGGGCTCATTTGGCAACGGTGCCGCGATGCGTGTCGCTCCCATTGGCGCATATTTCTCCGATGATTTGGCCATTGTTCCTGCGATGGCCACCAAGTCAGCTCACGTGACTCACCATCACCCCGAGGGCATAGCGGGAGCAATTGCTGTCGCCGTAGCAGCTTCTGTTGCCAGCAGCCAGAGGGGCGCGCAGCCGGATGATACTGCCCGAATGATATGGGACGCGGTCTTGGATTTGACCCCTGAGAGCAAGGTTCGAACACGCATCGCCATATCTCATGGTTTTTCCCATGTATCACCTAGGGAAGTCGCCCGAGATGTCGGCAATGGGGCGGAGATATCTGCTCAGGACACGGTTCCATTCTGTATATGGAATGCCTGCCGGAGCCTTGGATGCTACCGAGAGGCCATACTCAGCACCCTCGAAGTGGGAGGCGACTGCGACACCAACTGTGCAATCATCGGGGGGATCATTTCAGCCTTCTCCGGTTTGCCTGGGATTCCCCAAGATTGGCATAAAGCACGTGAACCACTTCCCATAGAGAGCTGACGGGAATATTCTGCGGGAAATTGAATCAAGCCTGCTTGATCTCATCGCCACGCATGATGCCGCCGACCTCACTGCTGCACCCGCGCCAACACTCCCGATGCCGACCCGCCCACGCTACCCGTTGTTGTGGATCTCCCCCACCCCAAGCGATGATATCTACCAAGCAAGCCCAAGAACGAGAAAGTGCCAAAAACCACCTTGAAATAGGCACGATATTTCAAAAAATCCTTGTAATATCTGCAAAACCATCAAGCCTCCATCCCGTCCATCTCCACGCGACATCACCTTGCGGGTGGATATGAATAAGAAATGTTCGGCAAGATAATATGACCCCACAACAGACAGCAAAGAGCTACGACAAGCTTGCCTCGCACTGGAACAGTGACGATTTCAATCGCACCAACGGGATTGCACAGCACAAGAGAGCCATTCGTTTTGCGTCACGGAAGGGGAATGCCATCGACATTGGTTGCGGTAGCAGCGGACGAATCATTGATTTGATGATTTCCGAGGGTTTCGACGCCGAAGGTGTAGATATTTCCCCTGAGATGATTCGAATGGCGCAGCAACGACATCCAGAGGTGGTTTTTCATCTTGCCGACATCTGTAGTTGGGAGTTCGCGAAGAAGTATGATTTGATTTCGGCGTGGGACAGCATCTGGCATGCTCCGCTCGCTGAACACGAAGCAATCCTTAAGAAGCTTTGCGGAGGTCTGAGCCAAGGAGGGATTCTGATTTTTGCCAGCGGTGGCGTTGATCAGCCAGGGGATGTGATCAATCCATTTATGGAGCAGCCATTGTATCATGCGGCCTTGGGGATTCCTCGGATTTTGGAGATCGTCTCTGCGTGCGACTGCATTTGTCGGCACCTCGAATATGACCAACATCCCGAACTCCACCTCTATTTAATCATTCAAAGAGCCGAACAAGACGCGTCGTGACAACCCCTACCAGCCGTTCAGTTTCGATGATTTTCCGTAATTACAACCTTAACCCCGTGATCGACTTGCGCCGCCGCTGGTAGCGGGTGCACGCGCTTTTACGTCGCCAAGAAAAATGAGCCTTGAGGTAACATCAAATCCCAATCCAGAGGATGAGACGCAGATAATCGAGAGGACTCGAGAATTCAATCTGAAGCACATGCCGAAGGATGTTAAGCCTCTCTGCGTCTTTGATCGACTGGCCAGCGGAGAAATCGTAGCCGGTCTGACGGGTAAGACTTACTGGAATTATTTAGACATTGCGTTCCTTTGGGTTGCCGATACCTACCGAAATCAAGGTCGAGCAACCGCTATTCTGCGGGCCGCAGAGAATGAGGCGGTTCATCGAGGTTGCCAGCATGTCCTCCTCGATACATACTGCTTTCAAGCGCTTGGCTTTTACGAGAAGCAGGGGTATACAGAATTTGGGACACTAGATCACTTCACAGGCGAGCACACAAGGCACTATCTACGAAAGCGGCTTCAACTAAAGAAAGGCGAACCCCAAAGATAGGTTTGAGCGACAGCCTCAAAACTATCGGTTGTTGAACGAGCCCGGTAGTCAGGGGGAAGCTGCTCTACGCGTTATGTGTTTTTATTTTCAACAAGTCGGTCAATACAACGGAAATCAACCTACTTCTTTGAAATCGAGCTTCCCTTCCCGCTGTGGATGAGCTAGAGGTTTTTCCGAGAAATGTATTCTCCTAACTCCCATGAATGAAGATTCCATGACGATTTCCTCCTCCAAGCAGCACGGTCTGGTGCGTCGCATTGTCCGCTTGCCTTTGGTGCGTATCGTGGTGCTTGGATATCTCCTGCTGATGATGATGGGATTGAACACCGATGTGATGACTAGCTATGCAGGCGATCCGGTCAAATCCGTGCAACACATCGTGGCCCTAGCCATCGCTGGCTTCGCAGTCTATTGGGCATACGCCCATGTCATCGAACTCCGGCCTGTCTCGGAACTTGCGATGCCGGGCATGGGACGTGAACTCGGTATCGGCCTCCTCATCGGTGCGGGCCTCTACACCGCCTGCGAGCTGATCCTGATGGCTCTGGGAATTTACCGCATCACCGGTTTGAACTCTGTGAGTTTCATGATCCCAGGGATTGCCATGGCACTCAGTTCTGGAATCTTCGAGGAGTTGCTGTTTCGCGGAGTTCTCTTTCGGTCAGTAGAAAGCTGGTTCGGCAGTTGGGTAGCATTGGTCGTGTCTTCTCTTGTGTTCGGCCTGGTCCACTTGATCAACCCAGAGGGAACTTTGGAGGGCGCACTATTCATCGCGGTCGAAGCTGGCATTCTGTTGGCGGCTGCTTATATGCTGACGCGTCGGCTTTGGTTGAGCATGGGGTTCCATGTCGGGTGGAACTACACGCAATCGGCGATCTTTTCGAGCATCGTCTCCGGCAACGAAGCAGCTCAAGGCCTCATCCAATCAACGATCCATGGTCCCGATCTACTGACGGGCGGCAAATTCGGGGTGGAATCCTCTGTGCTTTCGCTTCTCCTGTGCACCTCTACAGGAATCGTGATGGTGGTGATGGCGGTCAAGCGCGGCAAGATCGTTCCGCCACTATGGCGACGCACCGTCTGAATCAAAAAAATCCGCCATTCACTGCGCAAGGCATTTCCGACCTTGCTGCAGCATCGTTGGATGCAGTCCACTGCGGCCATGCAACGCCTTGCCTATCAAAGCCTAGCAGCGACTTTCTGGCACGTTGAACTTCGGATCTCGGGTTCAATGGGTCTCGAATCGGTGGAAAAACGCTAAACCCGAGACAGTGTTCGCCATGCTTTTGCTGTGCATCGGATTTCAGGAAAAACCCATTTTTTAAAAAAACGGCGAAGAATCAGATTGACACGATTTGCTGTTAAGAGAATCTAGCAAAGTGTGAGTGCAAAACCGCATGCCCCTCGGTTTGCATTCGACAGCCCAAAAAACTCCATCCACACATCCACAAACCTGAACTATGCCACCTCGAATCATCACATCTTACGCCGTTATGGAAGGTTCGCCCATCCCACTGATCCATGATTTATGAAAAACTCATCTCTTTTCCCGTTTCTGGCCATTAGTTCTGTGCGACTTGCAGCTCACAACGGTCGTTCTGTGCTATCGAATTGGCTTCCCAGCATCGCCGATCGCCTCGACTCGGTTCGGGGTAATGGCGCCCGATGCTAGGCACACTAATTCATCGATTCGCCTACATGAGCGCGATTCTCTTTTTTAAAAAAATCCATTCCTAAAAACTCAAAATTCTTCAACATGAAATCCATACACCTCAGTTCACACCGTTTTGGACGTGCTCTACTGGTCTCACTTCTTGCCGTTATCTCACCTGTACTAAGTCAGGAAAGCACGGCAGACGTCTTTGCTGACCCAACTGTGGGCATAAAGCGTCCAGGAGGAAGAGATAGAGCTGTCGCGAGAATCAAAGCCCTTGAGGATGAGCGAGCCACCAGAACACGAGCGAAAGCAAAAGCGCGAGGCCTCAAATTGCGCATCGAGAAGCCCGATGGCAGTCTTATGGAGCTCGTGGATTTCGATGGGGAGCAGCCTGTTTATCTTAAAACTCTTAATTTGAATGCCGCGATTTCCACGGGGGCAAATCTCGTGCAAGTCTCGCCCTATTTGTTGAATGGATCTGGCATCATTGCAGGGGTTTGGGATGGTGGCTCCGTGCGCTCGACCCACCAGGAATTCGCCAATGGTAACCGCGTAACCGTTTTGGATGGAGCGGCGGCGAACAATCACGCGACTCACGTCGGCGGAACAATTGGCGCGCAAGGGACAAGTGCCGTAGCGCGAGGAATGGCGACCAATATCTCCATTGCATCTTATGATTGGAACTCGGATCAGAGTGAAATGACCAGTCGAGCCGCTACGTCAGCAAACCAATTCGACTCGAAAATCTATTTGTCCAACCACAGCTATGGTTATGCCGATGGATGGGATGGCAATGAATGGATCGGCAACGGCACGGATCAAAACGCTGCGGATCATAGTTTTGGCCAGTACGGCGGGATCTGTAGCAGTTTGGACAGCATTGCCTACAATTCTCCCTATTACAGCATCTTTTGGGCAGCGGGTAATGATCGAAGTAACAACCCAAGTACCGGGTCAAGCGTGGTTATCGGCGGCGCAACAGTTGCCTACAATCCTGCCATTCATCCTCCCGGCGACGGGGTGTATCGCAACGGATTTGAAAACATCGGTTCCCATGGAAATGCCAAAAACTTGATCGTCATCGGAGCTGCCAATGATGCGGTGACGAATGGTGTTCGTGATCCATCGAAATCCACTCTCACGTCATTCTCCTCCGTAGGTCCGACCGATGACGGACGCATTAAACCAGACTTAGTGGCCAACGGGGCAAGCCTCACCTCCACGTCCAGCAGTGGAGATACCAGTTATACCACCATGAGTGGAACCAGCATGGCTTCACCGAACGCCACAGGCTCCGCAGCGTTGGTGATTGATCAGTACAAGCGTCTCTTTAATAGTGCGATGCGCGCCAGCACGCTAAAGGCGTTGTTGATTCACACCGCCACAGACATTGGCAATCCTGGACCCGATTACAGACATGGCTGGGGTCTTGTGGACACCAAGAAGGCGGTGGATCTGGTTCGCGATCATCATGCCTTTCCTTTGAAAACGCGTATTATCGAAGATCAGGTTACGACATCGATCACAGCCCGCACACACTCCTTCCTTTGGGATGGGGCTTCGCCCTTGAGTGCCACGGTTTGTTGGACAGACCCCGCAGGCACATCTACCACGGCGCACGATTCCCGCACGGCAAGGCTTGTCAACAATCTCAATCTCAAGATCATCGCTCCGAACGGCACCGAATTTTTTCCCTACGTCATGCCATTTGTTGGCACATGGACAGTGGCATCCATGAGTCAAAATGCCACGACCGGCATCAATAATACCGATAACGTAGAAACTGTGAACGTGCAAAGCCCTGGTCAGGTCGGGACATGGCAAGCCGTTGTTTCTTACACAGGGCCGCTGACAAATGCCAGCCAAGGATATGGTCTAGTGCTGTCCGGCACGGCGGATTCGCCGAACACCATTAGCCTCAACTCACCAAATGGAGGGGAAATTTTTTATCATGATTCCTCGTATCCAGTGACCTGGGTTTCGAACGTTGCAGGTAATGTTTCGATTCAGCTACTGAAAGGCGGCTCCCTTCACAGCGTCATTTCTGCAAACGAGGCCAATGACGGTTCATTCACATGGGCGATTCCATCCTCACTTACCGCAGCGACAGATTATACCATCCGCGTCAGCAGCGTCAGCAATTCCTCTCTTTCTGATACCAGTGCTGCGCCATTTAGCATCGCGGTAAATCCGTGGGCAAATGCGCTTGATACCTTAGGCATAGCATGGAACAGCCCTAGTGCGCAGCCTTGGTTCTCACAAACGACAACGACGAATGATGGAGTGGATGCCGCTCGGAGTGGAGCCATCGACCATGATGGATCAAGTGCATTGGAGGCTACAATCACCGGGGCTGGAACGCTCACGTTCTGGTGGAAGGTGTCTTCGGAGAGTGGCTGGGACTTTCTTCGATTTGATCTAAATGGCGTTGAGCAGACGGGAAGTCTCGCGAAAATCTCCGGTGAAGTCAATTGGGTTCAGAAAACGGTAGTCATTCCAGCAGGTAGCAATACGATTCGATGGACCTATTACAAGGATGGCAGCGTGGTTGCTGGTTCGGATGCGGCTTGGGTAGATCAAGTGGTGTTCACGCCCACACCTGTGCAAGGCACTCTGGCAGTTACTTCGGGGAATCTAACATCGTCCGGAGCCTTTGGTGGTGCGTTCTCGCCCTCATCTCTTCAATACACTCTCTCCAATCCTGGCAATTCATCGATCAACTGGACAGCGGCAAAAACCGCAGCATGGGTGAATCTCAGTGCATCAAGTGGCACTCTTGCCGCTGGTGCAAATACCACTGTCACCGTTTCGATCAATGGCAGCGCCAACACACTCAACGTGGGGAACTACACAGACACCGTTACCTTTGCAAATACAACCAACGGCGCGGGCAACACCACGCGTGGCGTTTCTCTGGCGGTCAATGCGATCGCCGCCTCAGTCAATCTGAGCAATCTTCTGCAAACTTTCGATGGAGCACCAAAACCCGTTTCGGTCGGCACAACTCCATCGGGGTTGTCCACCACGGTGACCTATGCAGGATCTGCAGTTGTGCCAACGAACGCTGGCACGTATGCGGTAGTGGCGAGCATTACGCAGCCCAATTACACTGGCAGCGCTTCTGGTAGCTTGGTCATCTCCAAAGCGGCTCAGACGATTGCTTTCGGATCACTAAGCAATGTCGCCGATAATGCTACTCCGTTTGCACTCACAGCCACCGCAACCTCGGGAATGGCGGTTTCCTTCGCTAGCTCGAATCCCGCCGTCGCCACGGTATCCGGCAATACGCTGAGCATCGTGGGCGCGGGAACAACCACCATCACGGCTTCGCAGGCTGGAAATACCAACTACAATGCAGCGACATCTGTTCCGCAGACTCTCACGGTTGTTTCCTCGAATCCGCTCGCATCGCCAGGTTCTCCCTACAAGGTATTGGTCGGGCAATCGCTTTCTCTCAACGGTAGCGCATCTCAGCCCTCCTTCGGTCAGACCATTAGCACCTATGAGTGGGATTTGAACAACGATAACACCTTCGGCGATGTCGTAGGGGCAACTCCATCGGCGATTTCTTACACTACCCTCGTCAGCACATGGGGCATGGTTCAAGGTTTGAACACCATCAAACTCAAAATCACTGATTCCGCCGATAAGACATCCACCGTTTCGACCACGGTGGAACTCATCGCCTCACTGACATGGGATGCCAATGGTCTTAGTTCAGGACAAACCAATGGTGCAGGTGCATGGCTGAGCAGCAACCTCTGGTGGGATGGATCAGCAAATACGAACTGGGTTTCAGGCTCGAATGCGATCTTTGGTGGCCCTAACACCTCAGGTGGCGCCGTGACGCTAGCAAGTCCGACGACAGTGAACTCCATGAGCTTCAACCAGTTCACCGGCACCTACACCCTTGGAACAGCAGGTCAGGCGCTGACGATCAACGGCGGCATTACTATGGCAGCGACATCAGGAGCTGTTTCTTTGTCCGCCAGTCCGATTCTTCTAGGTGCGACTCAGACATGGACCAATGCTTCGGCAAATGCGCTGACTTTATCTGTTGGCCTAAACAACAGCGGCCATAATTTGACGGTCAATGGTAGTGGGACGTTCAATTTCGCTGGCAACGCCAACGCTGTCGTCAGTGGATCAGGAGGTATTACTGTGAATGGTAATGGTCGCCTGACACTTGGAGGGGGCGCTGTGCCCGTTCACACCTACAGCGGTACTACCACATTGAATGGTGGCGTAACCATGGTATCAAACAATAACCTTGGCTCTGGTAACCTGATCATGAACGGCGGAGTCATCGAATCCTATTGGGCATCCAATTTTGTCCGCGCTTTGGGAGAGGGTTCAGGACAAGTCCAAATCACTGGTGGTGCCAGCGGATTTGGTTTAAATGGAAGCACAGGAGCGAGCGTGATTTTGGGAAATAACGCTACCAATGAGGCTGTCTGGGGTAGCGCATTTTTCAATCCGTCCACCTTTGTGCTCCAGACTTCATTTTCCCAGGGATCCTCATCCTTGAATTTCCAAAACCGAATCGACTTGAATGGATCGAATCGAACGATTCAAGTTTCCGGAGGTGTCACGGGAGCGGCCACCGCTACGTTGTCCGGAATCGTCCGCAACAGTTCGGGCACTGCGGGCATCATCAAAACCGGCAATGGAACACTTTTCCTAACGGCAAACAACACGTATAACGGAACAACGACAGTCAATGGAGGATTGCTCGATTTCGGTGCGATCACGTTGACGAGTTTCGGCGGTGGATCGGGTCGAAACATCAGTGTCGCTTCGGGTAGTTCCGTGAGACGCAATACTCTCGATAATGCTTTCCTCAATCGACTTGTCGAAACGAGCAGCGAGATCACCGTGATGACGGGCAACACCGCCAACAGCCTCAATTTTGGCGCTAGTGCGGGAGCCAATCTTCCCAACGCATTCCTTGGCTGCTGGTCAAGCAATGGAGCAAAAACCGAGTATTCGGGTATTTTCACTCCTGCAGTCGATGCCTATCGCTTTGGTTCTCCATCAAGCAGCGGACTGCTCGGTATCACCTCTGCGATGACTGGCACGCAGGGACTCATCGTCGGTGGTAGCCGGGTAGAGCTTGTCAACGCAGGCAATAGCTTCTCTGGCGATACATTTATACGCAATGGAGCAAGGCTGTATCTTGGAAACAATTTAGCACTGCAAAACAGCGCGCTCGATACGGGCGCGATCGCAAACACAGGCACCTTCGGACTCTCCGATGGTGCTCTCAGTGGTAGGACGACTGGCAGTATTGCCAGCCCAAGCCCAGTCTTCGGAGGGCTCAAGGGTTCTCGGAATCTGCTCGCTTCCTACAGCTCAAGTGCCCCTGGCAACAATGCTCAGTTATTGGCTGCAACCGCCGTAACAGGACTGACACTCAATCCTGGAGCGGGACAAGCTCATACATATTCGGGATCCATTGCCGATTTCGCTACAGGCACGACGCTCACCAAAACGGGTCTTGGCATACAGATCCTTTCAGGAGCGAATACCTACACTGGAGCCACCAACATCAACGCTGGCAAACTGATCATTAACGGCAGCCTGAGCAACGCCGTCGCAGCATTGAATGTAGGCTCGGGAGCCACCCTCGGCGGGACTGGCACCATCGGTCGCAATGTCACAATTTCTAGCGGCGGCAAGATGGAGTTCGATATCAGCAGCAATGCCGCTAGCCACGACCGCCTCGACATTTCCGCAGGCAGGGACTTCACGATGGCTGCAGCTACAGAACTTACGATTACCACTTCTGGCGGAGCAAGTCCTGGCATCTACACCTTAGTAACCGGCGGCAATAGCATCGGCGGCTTCGTGCCAGCAGTGATCAATCTGCCCTTCAACTGGGTGGGCACCGTTTCCATCTCTGGAAATAGTCTGCTGTTGAATCTGGCGTCCACCATTGGCGACATTTTTCCTCCCTCTCTCGTCGATATCACGGATGACGGACTTAGCGAATCCATTCCCGCTAACACTCCTGTCACCTACACGCTCACCTTTAGTGAGGACATCAATGCCAGCACGGTGACAGCAGCCGATTTTGGCAACGCGGGCAGCGCCGCAATTTCCATAGGATCCATCTCGGAAGTATCCCCTGGAGTCTTTACTGTAACAGTCACGCCGACCAGCGGAGGGACGCTTCGGTTCATGATCATTGCTGATGCAGTTCTTAGTGACAACGCCGGAAATGCTCTCAACACAACAGCATCGATTATCGATGATCGAATCATCACGGTGGTGCCACCCAACAGTGCTCCCGTGGCTAGCTCTCAGAATGTCATGTCGGACGAGGACACAGCCCTCCCGATTACCCTCATCGCAACCGACGCTGAACTTGATTCTCTAACTTACACGATCGTCACGGCTCCGATCAACGGCACGCTCAGCGGTATCGCCCCGAACCTGACCTACACCCCCGATGTGAATTTTAATGGAGCCGACAGTTTCAGCTTCCGAGCGAATGACGGATTGCTTGATTCGGCTATTGCAACCGTGGGTATTACCGTCAACGCAGTCAATGATGCGCCAGTAGCCGTCGCCCAATCGGTTACTTCCGACGAAGACATCGCCTTGCCTATTACGTTATCAGGCACTGATGTCGATCTTGACTCTCTCACTTACACCATCGTCAGCCCTCCGTCGAGTGGTTCACTCAGCGGCTCGGCCCCGAATGTAACTTACACGCCTTCGGAGAATTTTCATGGTATCGTTAGTTTCACTTTCTCAGTCAACGACGGCACCATCGACTCCACACCAGCTACAGTTTCGATCACTGTTACGCCCGTTAACGACGCCCCGGTAGCAGTCGCACAAAATGTGACCACGTCCGAGGATACAGCACTGCCTATCACATTGGCCGCAACCGATGTGGATGGCAACCCGCTCACCTACAGCATCGTTACTCAACCCACATACGGCACACTGACAGGCTCTCCCCCGAGCATGGTTTATTCGCCAGATGAAAACTCGAACGGCACCGATAGTTTCACCTTCAAGGCTAACGATGGTACGCTTGACTCCGCCATCGCCACCGTTTCCATCACCGTTACTCCATGGAACGATGCGCCGATTGCCATTGCTCAAAGCGTTACCGTCGATGAAGACAACGTGTTGCCTATCACTCTATCTGGCAGCGATGCGGAAAATAGCCCGCTGACATATACCATACAAGCTCAACCAGCAAACGGCACTCTCAGTGGCTCAGCACCGAATTTGACCTACGTTCCTGCAAGCAACTACAACGGCGCCGATAGCTTCACCTTTATGGTCAATGACGGAACGGAGGACTCCAATACGGCGACAGTTTCCATCGCAGTGACTGCCATTAATGACGCTCCCGTGTTCGCAACCAACCCGATTGCCCTTGTTCCAGGAAGTGAAAACGTTGCATACAGCGGTCAAACTCTCGCAGGTCTTGCAAGCGACGTTGACGCAGGCGATACGCTAAATTATTCCAAGATCAGCGGACCTGCTTGGCTCTCCATCGACTCGAATGGATCGCTCTCAGGCACGCCACCTCTAGGCTCCGCAGGAATCAATTCCTTTGTCGTCAGTGTCACCGATAGTGCATCTGCCACCGCCAGTGCGACACTGGAAATCAACATCGCCACCACTGCCCTCACATGGGACGCAAACGGCCTTTCAGCTGGTCAAACCAATGGAGCTGGCGCATGGCTCGCAGCGAACCAGTGGTGGAATGGCTCGGCCAACCAAAATTGGACATCAGGCGCGAACGCCATTGTTGGTGGCCCAAGCACGGTTGGAGGAGCAGTTACCCTTGCGAGCCCGACCACGGTAGGCGCCATTACCTTCCATCCGTTCTCCGGCACTTACACGCTTGGCACGACAGGAAATGAGATCACACTCAATGCTGGCATCAGTAAACAAGCCGCTTCAGGTATTGCCACCATCATCAGCCCGCTGGCCCTTAGTGCGGAACAAACCTGGACGAATCAATCAGTTAACGCGCTTAACATCTCGTCCCCATTGAATACGAATGGCAACTCGCTGATCGTCAACGGCTCTGGCCCAATCAATTTCGCCACCAACAGCGCAGCGATCATCTCGGGCAGCGGCGGTATTACGATGAACGGAACGGGACGTCTCACTCTTGGAGCGAATCAGGTACCCTTACACAGCTACACCGGCACCACCACCCTCAACGGCGGGGTGACAATGGTTGCCAACAACAATCTTGGACCTGGTAACCTCACCATGAATGGTGGTGTCATTGAGGGGTATTGGTCCAGCGGTTTTACTCGCAGCCTTGGCTCGGGAGCTGGTCAAGTTCAGATCATCGGTGGAGCCAGCGGATTCGCCTTGAATGGCAGTACGGGCATGAGCGTGACATTGGGCAACAACCCCAACAATGAGGCAGTTTGGGGTAGTGCGCATTTCAATCCCTCGATCTTCGTCCTCCAGACGCAACATTCCCAAGCTGGCTCAACCTTGAATTTCCGTAACGGCGTCGACCTGAATGGATCGAACCGAATCATTCAAGTTTCTGGTGGAGCATCTGGAAGTGCCGCAGCCGTTTTATCGGGCGTCATCCGCAACAGCAATGGCTCGGCTGGTATTACCCTAACAGGAAATGGCATCGTTTACCTCCAAGGGAACAATACGTATAATGGAACAACCACGATTCAGGGTGGTCTGATCGATTTTGGATTCATCACATTAGGAGGTTTCGGAGGCGGATCTGGACGCAATATCGACGTCGCGGCTGGAGCTTCTGTGAGGCGTAATTCCTTGAACAATGCTTTCCTAAATCGCCTTGTTGAAACGAACGCCGAATTCATCGTCATGACTGGTTCCACGGCGAATAACCTCGATTTCGGCTCTAGCACAGGGGCAAACCTCCCGAACGCATTCCTCGGGAATTGGTCACCAATCGAAGCGAAAGCCGAATATACGGGTATTGTATCACCGGCAGCCGATGCCTACCGCTTCGGCTCACCTAGGAGCTCAGGTCTGCTCGGTATCGTCTCCGCATTGACAGGTACCCAAGGACTTATCATCGGCGGCAATCGCGTGGAACTCGTCAACGCAAGCAATAGCTTCTCTGGGGATACCGTCATCCGCAATGGTGCAAGGCTGTATCTTGGCAATAATTTAGCGATGCAAAACAGCGCTTTGGACACTGGATCCATTGCGAACACGGGAACCTTCGGGCTTTCCAATGGAGCGCATACTAGCAGGATCGTCGGAAGCATTGCTAGCCCAAGTCCCGTATTTGGCGGGCTTAAGGGAAGCCGAAATCTCCTGAGCGTCTATAACGCTAATAGTCCAGGGAGTAGCGCACAACTGCTAGCTGCCAATGCTGTCACAGGATTCACCTTGAATCCCAGTTCGGGTCAATCTCACGCCTATTCGGGAGCCATCGCGGATTTCGCCACTGGCACGACACTTACCAAAACGGGACTTGGCACGCAGATCCTCGCAGGAGCAAATACCTACACCGGAGCTACCAATATCAACGCTGGTAAGCTCATCATCAATGGTAGCCTGAGCAACACCAACGCCGCACTGAATGTTGCAGCAGGTGCAACTCTTGCAGGCAATGGCACGATTGGTCGCAACGTCACCATCGCAGAAAGTGGCAGACTGGAATTCGATATCAGCACACCATCTGAGAGTCACGACCGACTCGATATTTCTCTTGGTAGATCGTTTGACTTCGCTGGAGCATCGGAGCTAACCATCACATCAAGCGACGGCGCACAACCGGGAATCTACACTCTTGTCACTGGCGGAAATAACATCGGCGGAGTTGCACCTGCTGTGATCAACCTTCCTGCCAACTGGGTTGCTACCGTTTCCATCTCTGGAAACAGTCTGCTGCTAGACGTAATCAGCACGAATCATACACCGACTAGCTTGGCTTCATCAACGCCATCTTCATCGGCAAGCAAAACGACTTCGGCTAGCACATTGGCATCTAACGTATCAGGTGCAGAAACCAGTAGCAATATTAGAACGGAAATGTGTGCACGCACACAGGATGCTGACACAGTCTTGCCCCTACCATGGACGTCCACCGACATCGGCACTGGCATGCTGTCTGGTTCGACAACTCATCGTGCAGGCACGTTGACTCAGCGCGGATCGGGCATCATTGGTTCCTCCAGCGATAAACTACGTTTCACGTATCAGACACTAACGGGTGACGGTGAGATCGTTGCGAAAATCAGCAGCCTAGAAACCAACGGCGATGCATCGCGCGCTGGTGTGATGATCCGCGATTCGCTTGCCGCCAACTCGATGCAGATCTTTTTGGGGATGAGCGGAAGGAATGACTTCCGTTGGGATAGCCGCACCACAACAGGCGGCAGTACGAGCACAAGTATGATACACATGGGAACCGTATCGCATAGCTGGGTGAAACTGGTTCGCAGCGGAGCCACCGTTAGCGCCTACACAAGTGCCGATGGCATTTCATGGACATTGCAGGGTAGCACGACGAACACCACGTTTGCAGCCACTTGCTATATCGGCCTAGCAGTAGCCAGCGGCAGTGATCAAACAAGAGATACCTCACAATTTAGCAATCTTAACGTTGCTCCTTGATAAACCTGAGATCCGAACTGACTTGCCGCGTGATCCATGCGGCAAGTCAGCATTGCAAATTCGCAAATCGACATGCCCAATGCTGCGCGGCTGGCAAATCATGGCATGGATCGAACTGCTCCAAGATGACGTTGAAAAAAATCCACGCGTTTGCGCCGCAGGTGACTGGACTCTCCTACGCCGTGGCCACCGTTGGGGACGGAGATAAAATCAAAATCTTTGTCCGCACGAATGAGTGCATTCACCACTTGCATCGTCGATGACGGATCCACATTGGTATCAACCTCACCAACTGTGAGCATCAGGGCTCCTTGCAAATTTTTGGCATGTGTGACATTCGAGTTATCGGCGTAATGCGGACCCACGGGCCAATCCATCCATTGCTCATTCCACCAAATCTTGTCCATGCGATTGTCATGGCAGCCACAGTCCGCAGCACCAGCTTTGTAAAAATCGCCATGAAACAATAGCGCGCTTAAGGCGCTTTGACCGCCAGCAGATCCTCCAAAAATGCCCACGCGAGAAAGATCCATCTGTGGCCATTTTTTCGCGGCTTCCCTCATCCATGCAATACGATCTGGCAAGCCTGAATCCTTGAGATTCTTGTAACAAACGTCGTGAAACTTTTTGCCCCGATGCGCGGTGCCACGTCCATCGATCTGCACCACGATAAAGCCATGCGCCGCATGCTCATGCATTGGTCGGATCCACGGTCCCCACGATTTTTTTACAAATGCATCATGCGGTCCAGCATAAATGTATTCAATAACAGGATATTTTTTTGTAGCATCGAAGTCCTGTGGTTTCACGATCACCCCGAAAATATCAAAAGTGCCATCTCGATCTTTCGCCACAAAAGGTTCCGGCATACGCCATTTCGCTTTCAACTCCCGATCATCGGCCTCACTTAGGATTTTGAGCAGTTTTCCATCAGCCGTCTGGCGAAGTTCATACACGGGTGCATGATCGATACGCGACCATCGGCAAACGTAGTAGTTTCCTTGCGGCGAAAAAACAGGCTCGTCATGATGGCCCGGTGAAGTTGTTAGAGGCATCACCTTTCCGCTATCGAAATGAACCATAACGTAATGTTCAAAATAAGGGTCTTGCCCCGTGTGATAGCCAGATACTTTCAGCAATGCCCTGCGTTTTTCTTCATCCACACGTATGACTTTTTTCACCACCCACTCGCCTTGGGTAAGTTGTTTTTTTACCGCGCCCGATTTTCCATCCATGAGATAAAGATGGTTCCATCCATCGCGCTCCGAGTTCCATAAGATCTCCTCGCCACCCATCAGATCTCGGCGGAAGCCGTAACCATAAACATAAATGAAGGTTCCACTGTCATCGCCTAACAGAACACGTTGCACCCGCGTGGCGGCATTCATTTCGATGACTTGGTATTTGCCGAAACCGCGCTCGATCCATTCGAAGGTCAGTCGCTGCGAGTCTTCACGCCATTCCGCACGACGAATTTCAAAGGGATTTGCTATAAGTCTCCGATCAGCTTCTAAAGGCGCTGTGCCATCGGTGGAAAAAATCCATGGCACCGAAATGGCGAGATCGTCACCAGGCTTCGAGTAGTCGGCTTGGAACACCTCCGGCTGCAATTGTTTTTCCGGTGAGGATCGCACATAATGCACCTGTCGAATCGCCACCTCCTTGCGTTGATGGATCACAAACTTTGTTGAATCAGGAGACCAATAGGGCGTGCCAGTGAAGCCTCCTTTGTCATCAGCTTTTGCAAGAACTCGTTCGGTATCCTTGTTCCGATCTTTCAAAATTACTTGGCCGTCACGCAAAATCACCGCCCACCGATCATCAGAAGAGTTTGCACTTTCATATCCGAGACGACGTGGGAATTTTCCTTCTTTTGGCTTTTGCCATGTGGGGATTTTTTCCTGCACCACGGTGTCATTCCCGTCGCGGGGCATGAATGCTTTGACGACCTTGCTGCCATCCGCTTCGGTGACGCGATACAGCAATCTTGATTCATCTTCTGCCCAACCAAAATCGATGGTGAAATTTCGTACTGGCGCCAGTGCGATCGCAGATTGCTCTTTCACGGTCATTTCAAACGACGATGTAGAACCGTGCTCCGCCATGAGAGGCGAGTAGATGAGCATGAAAACCCCTAACTTTTTCACAAAAGACATGCATGTTATACCGCATTTTCTTCACCAAAATTGCAATCGTGTAACAAATCTCTTCATCTCAGCACTTGTCCATCATGAAAGAAGTGGCGGAAAATTTCCCGCCACGAAAGACAAAGGATTTGGCCAGTTGTTAGAATAGTTCAAGTTTTTCGGAAAAAGAGGTGCAGTTCTTGCTCGACGCGAACAACAAGGAAAAGTAAATCTCGGCATCGACTTGCAGCTTGTTTTGGGCCTGTGTCACCCATCGGCTTCCCTTACTTTTTTCGCCAGTTTTGGTGGCGCTACGGAAAGAAGAAATCGGCGACAATTTTTTTGGCTTCGTCGGCATAATCGATGCTGCTGCCGGTGACTTGCAGTCCGTGAGTGCCGCCGATGAGTTTGTAGTGGATGACTTGGCCGCTAAGATAGGTATATTTCACGAAAAGAGGAGAGTAACCGTTAGTGCCATTGCCAGGGATGCCTGCGGAATCGGCTAGCTGCGGGCCATTTTCTCCCATGGCTTGGGCGAAGCGATAGATGCTCTCCTGGGAGTGCATGAAGGTGCCGATTCGATTCGACCCGCCGGTGTAGGGCACTGTTGTATCCGCAGTGCCGTTGAGATTGATGATGCGGCGGCGTTTCGCGGGCACAATGGTTTGGTCGTAGTTATTATTGCCTGTGGCATTAAACCAGAAGGCGTTGTCGTGATACATCTTGGTGAGCATCTGAGAGACTTGGCAGCCTGCATTCTGAAAGGCGGCACCGTCGAGTTCAATGAGCAGGCGGTTTGTCAAACCCGAGCCGTTAGAGATGCCAAAGATCGAGATTTTTCCCGCATCCACGTTGTCGTAAGTCTTCAGCAGAGCGATGAGATCGCGAAGGAAAGCCACATCGGGTGCTTTGGAGGTTTCGCCATCGACATTCCAACTCTGTGCTGCTCCAAATAAATATCCATTGGGAGCAACTCGGATGGCATTGTTGACATACGGATCAAGCGCAGTAACGAAAGTCGAAGCTGCATTACCGCTTCCGCCATTGCCATGAAGCAGAATGACGACAGGGTGTGGCCCTACGCCAGAGGGCACCCTTACGACAGCTGTGCGGGAGAAACCGTTAGGCTCTTGTAACCACGTTTGGGTCAGGCTGAGTGTGGTATCGGCAAGATTTCCATTCGGCGTCTGCACGGTGAGAGCGCGGTGAAATTTCCTCGGCACGCTTGGAGCGTGGGTGAATTCGTCGGTGTAGGTGACCGAACCTCCAGTGCCAGAGAGGGTCGCCATCGGTGTCCATGAAACCAAATCCGTAGAGCACTGGATCTCATAGCTTTCCCCGGCGACGCTATCAAAACTGATGAACGGATGGTTGCTGGCATCAATGCCCGAATTCGTTACCTTGGCCGCAGAATTGGTCACGCCGCCACCGCCACCGCCACCTCCAGTTCCGTTGTCTTGGGCGACGGTGAGTAGCAATTGATTGATAATGAAACCTGAATTCGAAGGGGGAGTCGCGGGTCCCGTACCTGTGATTTTTACGCTAGCGAGATTGGGCACGGAAATCGCAAAAGTTGAGGTGGTAAACGATCCGCTGCCAATGGCCGTGGTGCCATCAACAATGGCATATTGCTTCGTCGTCGTACTGCTGCCCGATCTCACTCCGATACCGGAAATCCGCAGCGACTGTCCTACAGAAAGCCCCGTCACATTTTTTACGGTGAAAACAAGCGATTCATCATCCGCGGCATTGGAATTGTTGAGATTGTCCAATTCTAAATTGTGCGCTCCGCCAACAACACCGATGCCGTCATTATGCTTCGCCACGGTAAGAATTGGCGTAGTTCCGCTGGTGGCCGTGATCTCAAGATCAAAACTTATACCCAAGCTCAGGCCTGATATATGGGGATTGGTCGAAGTTAACCCCGCGACCGAGCCGCTGATTTTGCTGTTACCAAGATTGATGGTCGTCTGACCTGATAGAAAACCAATGAACAAAAGGAAGCACAGCAAGCGAGCGAAGAATCTTTTCATGAGTTGATGTTTCGTAAAACACCGAAATTGGTCTGATGTTGCGCTCAGATATGATCTGATTCTACGCTGGATGTCTTTCGCTGTTACAGCTTCTTCCTGCTCTTCGTACTAAGATTTTTTCCGAGTGAATGCATTTCTTTGCCTGCCTAGCTTGTCCCATACTGTGACACGAATCTGGCTCAGCGAGAGAAGTTGATACGCTGCGATTTGTTGTTTGCCATCTGAAATGATCAGATCATCATCTTGATCGATCTTCCACAACTGGAGTGGTGCCGCGAGCACATTTCCAGCAACGATAATCGCTGGTGCATCGGTGGTAACACAAGCTGTAAATCCAAGCGTGCCAATGCAGAAAATGAGATTTCGTGCGAGCATCATGGACGAAAGTTGTAGCAAGCTTGGTCTCGAAAGAGACCAACATTCCCTAACCGCTTTGCAGATGCAAAGAAGATAAATCACTCAGGTTGTGCAGGCATGATGGGCGACTCCCAGCCGGCGAGGTCGGAAGGTTTGACTTTTTTCACTTCTCCGCGGAAGGAAAATTTGCGCGGCTGGAAGGGGCCGACGAAAGAGATGTTGAGGTCGGGTTTGATCACAGATTCCATGCTCATCGCCCAGAGGGTGCCATTGAAGATAAGACGACGGTAATTGTCGTCAAGGATGTCTTGCGAAGCACCTTGGGTGCTGTGAAAGACACGATGCATGGAGCCATTTTTAGCGGCGTAGGAGCGGGTCCAAGTCGAAGGCATAGGAGGTTTTTTTTCATCTGGGGCGGCGTTGGGTTCCATGGACACGAGCGGTTGCGATTGAGTCAACACCGTGAAATCCGCTGCAGCTTTGCCAACGTAAGCACCCGCGTGCGTGAAGGCCGTCTCTCCGACACCGCTGAGAATGACATTTCCGCGTTGCTCCGGCATGGTGATAATACGTGTGCCTTGCTTGTGGTTGTCGCCGTAGTGACCGACCCAAGTGTTGCCTAAGACTTGGTGACCGAAACCTTTTTCATAGCCAGGGAATTTGGAACGGAAATCATACTTTGCGTACTTCGATTTTTCTGGAATCTGAAAGGCATGAGAGGAAGTTCGCAGACCAACAACGGGGCCGCCACGTTCGATATACGCTTCGATATGCGCCATTTCGTCGTCGGGAAGATTAAGGAAACGAGCGAAGATGAAAAAGAGGTCGGCTTTTTCCAATGCCGCGAGGCCAGAAACGTTGGAAGAACCAGCTTGGATGAAACCTTCGGCATCCACTCCGAAGATGACTGTGCATTTGAAACCGTGGTGCTTGGCGAGGATGCGAGCCATCGCGGGGCAGGTTTCTTCGGAGCGGTATTCGTGATCGCTAGCGAGAAAAACGATATGCTTGCCAAGACCTGGGCCAGCTTCACCTTGATAAACAATGGCAGAGGCCTGCAAGAAAGAAAGGCTGACTGCGGCGGCGACGAGGATGCGGAGAATTTTCATATTGCTTTCGATGATTATGGTAGTGGATGTTGTTTGAGGAGTTCTTCAGGTTTCCAGAAGATGCTGCGATCTTTGGTCGCATCGCGGACTTTTTTCACGGTCGCTGGGAGCACGGGGTCTGCTTTGTTGCCCCAAGAGTTGCGAACGTATGTGAGGACAGCGGCGACTTCCTCATCCTTCAAGATGGAGCCGAATGCCGTCATGGGCGGCACACCTTTTTCTGGATCATAGCGTTTGCCATTTACTTCGATGACACCGTGGATGCCGTGCAGTGCGATTTTGATGAGGCGTTCTTCACTCCCAGTAACCCATGGAGTGCCAACCAATGGAGGGAAAGCAGGATCGAGACCTTTGCCGTTTTCTTGGTGGCAGGTAGCGCAGTGAGCTTCGCGATGGAAAACGGCACCACCGAGGGCGTAGGCTTTGGCGGCATCGCCGGTGAGATGTGCTGGGACTTTGATTTCGATTTTCTCGACGACATCCACAACTTGCGTGGGTTGCTTGCCGTTGGTGGGATCGGCTGGCCCCCAGAAATGCTTGACCGTAGCTGCTGCGTTTCTGGCATGAGGCTCAGGGGATTCAAGGAGGATCTTGAGCAAAGCTTCATCGCGCACGCTGTGGCGTTGCATGTACCAAAGTGCTTCGAGCAAGTGATGGGCATGTTCGGCTTTTTTCGGGTCAAATTGTTTCATCCACGTTCTCAGGGCTGGCATAACGGCGGTGGTATCGCGCTGATCGAGTTCTGTGCGAGCGCGTTCGCGAATGCCGTCGATGGGATGCTCAAGAAGATCGAGCAAAGCCGTCACAGGCTGTCCGTGGATAGCGACTGGTTTCTGAAGTGGGCGATCCTTGTAGATCATGCGGTAAATGCGGCCATGCTTTTTATCGCGCTGAGGATCGCGAATGTTGTGCTGCATGTGGCCGATGATGATGTTATGCCAATCGGCGATGTAGAGTGCGCCATCGGAGCCAAATTTAGCATCAGAGGGGCGGAAATTCTTGTCATCGCTGTGGAAAAAGTCCGGAGTGGGCGAGCCCCAGACTTCGCCATGTGCGAAGCTTTTTTTATCGATCGAGTGGCCATCGCGATCAAGTTCATAGCGTTTGATGCCGAGGTAACCGATGCAATTGCAGATGAGAAAGTCTTGTTGTAGGTCATCGGGGAAATTGCTACTGGAAATAATGGCGTTAGCTGGCACAGGGCGAACCTCTTTTTTGAGAAGAGGAAACATTTTGAAGCTGTTCCCTTGAGGGCGAACTTGAAAGGCATTGCCGCTAGTACCATCGGTAGCGTAAAGATAGCCCCAGCGATCAAAGCTGATGCCGTGAGGATTAGGACCGTTGCCAGCAATGAAGGAAATGGCGTGGCTGCGCGGATCAAAGCGATACATGCCAGAGGCTTTCGTAGATAGCGATGTGCTCCAAGGCGTTTCGTAGTTATGGTGAAGGAAAATGCCACTCTGCCAGTAGAGTCCGCCATCTGGTCCAATAATGAAATTGTTTGCCGCGTGGTGGGTATCGGCAGAACCAGTCGCTTGCAGCAATACGATACGAACATCGGCCACATCATCGCCATCGGTGTCTTTCAGAAAAAGAATATCTGGCTGAGAGGAAACGATGACACCTCCACCCCAGAAGGCGAAGCCAAGGGGACTGTGCACTTTGGCGAATTCGATGGCCTTATCTGCAATGCCATCGCGATTCTCATCAGGGAAGATGAGTAGGCTGTCATTCATTGGCTTGAGAGGTTCCCATTTTGGGTAGGTGCCCCAGCACGCGGCCCAAAGGCGACCTTTGGTATCGACTTGCATTTGCACGGGGTTTGCCATGGCAGGAAAGCGCGACTCATCTGCGAAAAGATTGACCGCGAAGCCCTCGGGAACGTGGATTTTTTCAAGCCCCTCTTTTCCGCTGATGTAGTTTTTATTCCCTTCTTTGTCTGCATTTGACATCGAACTGCCGCCGCCAACGTTAGAGATAACTTCGACAGGCTTGGGAACGTTCGAATCGTTCACCGTATGACTTTTCCCGAGTGCCATAGCATGAATTTTCGCATCGCGATTGGCAGTCATGACATCCAACATCGTAAGCTCCTTTTGCAAGACTTCGCGGTTGGTTTGACCTTTGACGAAGCGTAAGTCGGCGCGACTGCCCCATATATCGTTTTCATCGACGGCTCGATAGCGATTGTGCCAGTGCCAATCCTTATCGAGCACGGCTTTACGCAGCGGCTCCATGCTGGCAGTGGAGACAACTTTTTCTCCGGTCACAGCGGAAGCGATGACTTCGCCAATCAGTCGATTTCCTTCAGGAAGAAGGTGTATGCCATTGAGGGTGAGAGGCTTTGCTTCTTTCGCGTAGAGCGCCTGAGACGTAGTGAAAAGATCAACAAATGCGACATTTTTTTCCTTGGCAACTTCCTGGATGGCCGTCGTGTAAAGAGCGAGATTGGCGTTATTTGCGGAGCCATCAGGCAAAAGGGGCGCACCCAGATTTTCGTGGGCAATGGGAGAGAACAGAACGATGCGTGGCGCTGATTCGCCGTTGAACTTTGCAGCGCGGAATTCGTCAACCTTGGCGGACATTTTGACCTTGAAATCTGCGAGCTTTGCTTGACCTCCGAAGGATTCATTGTAACCGAAAAATACAAAGATCACATCCGCCTTGAGGTGCGCGAGATATTCGGCGGGTGGAGTAACATTTTGGCTGCGTGGTTGTTCGCTGACGGTATCTCCCGAGATGGCGAGGTTGCGGAAGGTGATGTTTTTCCCTGCGAGCTTACTTTGCAGAATGGTTTCCATCCAACCATCGTGCTGCATACGGTCGCCTAGAGCATTTCCGATGAGACATACCACATCATCTTTCTGAAGCGGGACTTGTGCGACTACTGGAACTGCGGAGGCGAAAGCGATAGCGAGATTCAGGAGTGGCCGACGAATTGTTCGAATCATAGCTGTGTATTACGTGGAAAACCCAGCTATGTTACAGTGTTCGCAAAAAAAACACAGCCAACAGTGTCATCGTTGCAGGAAAACAAGGGATTTTTCGGCACGGGACGTGGTTTTTTCTATCGTAAGAAAAGTCATTACTATGTCGAAGGATACCGTATGACGCGATTCCTTGCATGGGTAGGAAAAGATTCGTAAGAGCTCATAAAGCCTGACGTATTCTAGCAATGACTGATCCTCAAAACATCTCCGCCTTTGATCGCCGTGGTTTCCTCAAAACTGGTGCGCTTGTTACCGTTGCCAATCTGCTCCCAAGTATGGTCTCCGCGCAGAACAAGGATAAGGAAATCAAGGTAGCATTGATTGGTTGCGGTGGACGCGGAACCGGGGCGGCATCGCAGTCTCTTACTGTGCCAGGAACCAAACTTGTGGCCATGGCAGATGCTTTTGAAGATCGCCTCAACAGTGCTTATGGAGAGTTAAAGAAACAATTCGGCGACCGTGTAGATGTTGCCGATGATCTACGAGTTTATGGATTCGATGCCTACAAAAAAGCGATCGATGCCGCGGATCTCGTTTTGCTTTGCTCCACTCCAGGTTTCCGACCAGCACATTTCGAATACGCTGTGGAAAAAGGCAAACACGTTTTCATGGAAAAGCCTGTGGCTGTAGATGGACCAGGAATACGTAAAATCATTGAGGCTGCAAAGGCGGCAGATAAGAAAAATCTGAAAGTTGTCTGCGGTCTCCAGCGCCACTATCAAAACGACTACATCGCGACTCTTGAGCAAATCAAAAACGGTGTGATTGGAGACATCATCAACACTCAAGTTTACTGGTCAGGCAATGGGGTTTGGACTCGCGAGCGTCAGCCCGGGATGACGGAAATGGAATATCAAATGCGCAATTGGTACTATTTCAACTGGCTCTGCGGCGATCATATTTGTGAGCAGCACATTCACAACCTTGATGTTAGCAACTGGTTTGTCGGCGCACACCCGATCAAGGCAAATGGATTTGGAGGAAGAACTTCACGCATCGGAAAAGACTGGGGCGAAATTTACGACCACCATTACGTAGAATACACTTATGCAAATGGCACCATCATGAACAGTCAGTGCAAGCATTGGAATAATACATGGTCGAAGGTGTCAGAAACAATCATAGGGACCAAAGGCACTGCGGAAAGCGGCGTGATCAAAGATCGCACCGGCAAAACGATTTGGCGTTATCGCGGTGAGCCAAACAATTCGTATCAGACAGAGCATGATGTTTTGATACAGCACATTCGTGAGAACAAACCGATCAATGACGCTCATTACACTGCGGAAGCAAGTTTAACGGCGATCATGGGAAGAATGGCTACTTATTCCGGACAAGAAATCACATGGGAGCAAGCATTGAATTCCGATCTGGACACCATGCCAAAAGTGCTCGCCTGGAATGCAGATCCAGGCCCTAAAATGGGTCCCGATGGCCTCTATCCGGCCCCGATTCCCGGTGTGACCAAGGTTTTCTAATCCATGATTCCCGAGTAAAAAATCACTCAGATGGTCCGGGACCCTGGTTCCAGGCTTTATGCATTTCCTCAACACTTGGAACGACGAGCGGACGCACGACGCGAAAGCCTAACCATGAGGCGTTGGTGTAATACCAGATGGATTTCGGGAGTTGAGGATCGAGAACTTTGAGCTGGGTGGATGTCTTGCCTCGCGCTGCAGAGCGTAGGAAATCGGCATCGGCATCCCAGTGTCCACCACGGTAAACGGTGGGGTGACGGGTGACAGGAGGATGCCACGGCGTAGGGGTTTTGGGAAAGGTTGCGTAAGCCTCTTGCAGGTATTGGTCGAGAGTTAGCTCTGCGGCGTTGCCGTGCATGTCATGAAGCCCCCAAGGATTCGGCTTCTTGGTGCCAACCTTTTGGTATTGGAATTCGGAATTATCGACAAACCATGCGTATTCCCCTAACTGGGAAACATCATCGCCAAAGGAGTATGCAGTAGTGGTTCCGGCGCGGCAGGCATATTCCCATTCCGCCTCGGTGGGCAAACGGTAGAAGTGGCCAGTTTGCGCTGAGAGCCATTCGCAAAATTTATTTGCCGCATGGTAGGTCACACCGACGGCAGGGTAGTCCTTGGAATAACCATCTCCCATCGAGAAATGCATAGGCACGTAAGGCGGAGTAGGCTGCGTGATGGTATCGATGAGAGTTTCGCCATCTTTGACAACAGGCCCTTCGGATGTGGTCATATTTGCATCTCGGTTGAGCGTGCCATCTTTGTTACGGGATTTGCCGTTTTCCATGAAGGGACGATAGACATTCCAAGTGGTTTCGACTTTTGCCATCCAGAATGGTGCAACGGTGACTTCCACTTGCGGCCCTTCGTCCGGCTTGCGGTTGGTGGCACTTTCTGATGATCCCATTTTGTAGCTGCCTGCGGGAATCGGAATCAGATCCATGCTCGCGCCACCCGCAGCAGGTAAGGTCTCGGCATAGGCTTTCATCTCGTTTGCTGAAACGGCTGCTTTGGCAGCAATTTTTTCATGAATCGCTTTGGTTGTCGGCAAGAGCTGGGTATTCGGAACTTCCCCCGCATCAACAACGGTGGCAGTAAGCAGGAGCAGAGAGTATTTCGTCATGAATGCAGGATTTACGTTGTCGGACATTGGTTTCTTTCTGAAAGCATGGTGGAGAGATGGCAAGCACACAAGGTCAGATCGCTATTCCAACATCGTCACGCGGACGCGACCGAAGCGTTGTGAACTAGGATCGGTTACTGTATCGATGACTTTGACCCGCTCCCATCGATCATTGATCGAGTTCACTTCGCTAGTGCCTACCGTTTCCCATAATGCAAGATTTGAGGAGAATTCGTGTGTGTAGGTTATCGCCGCGCCATTCGTATTTTTGCGACGCAGAAACTCGATGGTTAGCCTTGTTTGCCCTTCGATCACTTCACTCCGAATCAACGGCAAGCCGCGAATCCCATCAACAGCGTCTATGGTTTTTGACTCAGGAAAAATCGGATCGAGATGAAACGCATATTCTAACAGATGAGAAATACCGTCATGATCGAAGTCCGCCAGAGGTCCCGTTTGCAGTGGATCCGAAAGCTGCGCGGGTGAAAAATATAGCTTCTGCCAAGCGGCAAAATCTTCCATGGAAATTGCAGATGCTACCGGTGCAATATCGTTGATCCAACTCGATGAAGCAGAAATGCGCGATGCATAAAACCCACTCGGCAGGTCAGTCTCGACGTCGGGTTCCAGCATCCAGCCTTTCGTGGTTTTGTATTCCATGCCGCCAACATCAAACAGTGCGGCGAGATATCCATCATTTCCCTCCGAACTATTTTTACGAAAGGGCCCATCGACAGACAGATTGATCCCAGCCAAGCGCCACAGTCCATTTTCTAACACAAACAGGCCGCCGCCTGAGTCTCCGATGCTGAGATGGCACTCGTTGGCGATGCTGTTTTGATCAAAATCGCAGAAAAGAAGTTGTCCATAAACGCCGCTCGACACGACTCTTGTCACATGATTCCTCCCCCAGCGTTGCACGGCATCGGCAACGCCCCACCTCCAGCCTTTTAACTCGCCTTCTTGGATCACAGCCAATCCACGCTGGGTGCCACGCCCGATAACGGTAGTCAACGAGCTAACGTCATTTACCCCACTCGATCGCGGGGCATAGCTGGGAAAAGGTTTGGCATGATCGACCTCCCAAATTTGGAGATCCGTTGTAGGACTGTCATATTTTGCAATGGTGACGTAGGCATCACCGTGGAAATAAAAAATATGCCCGATCTCGTTTCCCCAGATGTGTTTTGCCGTGATGAAAAAGTGGGGGGCTATCGGCACACCAAGATGGGCATTGAATTTCCCTACATATTGCCAGCCCGAGTTATCCCCTGGGGTGGTCGTATTGTGAACCGGATCATCGGTGTGCCAAAATATCACCGCCCACGCCCGTCCCTCGCAAAGCATGCCAATCAACAATGTGATCAAACACCGGACCGTGAAATTCATGGCATGGAACATAGGTACATTTGTTCATTTTGCAAATCCTGAAGAGGAGCACTGGCAGACCATGGGAGAAATACTGTTGAAAAGGTTCTCGTTAGAGGCGTTCAGGGCGGGCTAATGAGGAAATTTCTGGCTCTTCTTCGGTGGCGAGTGCTTGATTTTCTCGATGGATCGCAAGCAGCACGGCGATGGATCCAATCATGGCGATCAGGTTGGTGCCTCCGTAACTGATGAAGGGAAGTGGAAGTCCAGCAACGGGCATTCTGGCGGTGGTGACGGTAATGTTGATCAAAGCGGGAAGCAGGATCAAGAGGGTAAGACCTGCTGCCAAAATCCGCGAAAACATACGCTGCGAATTGGCTGCGATGTAGAAGCCTGATGCACCAAGCAGAATGAAGCAGAAAACGATAGAGAGTGTCATGGTCAGGCCGAATTCTTCCGCTGCCACAGCAAGCACAAAGTCGGTATGAGCTTCGGGAAGGTAGCCATGCTTTTCTTGGCTGTTGCCTAGACCCACACCGCTGGGACCGCCGCGACCGAAGGCGAGCAGGGCGTGCCACTGTTGCCGATTGATGTCTTGGGTTTTCTTGTCGGTTTGATGAAAATCTTCGACTTTCGAAAACGCCGCAAAACGCTGCATACGATTTTCATTGCTGTGGACCAATGCAATGCCGCACCCGAGTGCGAGAAGAGCGACGGGGAGGAGGAATCTTTGGCGAACTCCGATCAAATACATGCATGCGGCTCCCACCAAACCGAGCAATGCAGCGGTGTCCATGTCTTCTTCAAAGAGAATCAGTAGCACGGGAATCGCGAACAGACTGCCTGGCAAGACGAATCCTTTGATGAAGCTTTTGACAGTGGTTGTATCGCGCGCGTAATAGTAGGCAAGGCCGATGATGCTTGTGATTTTTCCGATGTCGGATGCTTGAAATTTCGGCAAGAAGGGAAATTTCACCCAGCGGGCTGAGCCGTTGACTCGATGTCCTTCGATGGGCAGGTAGCATGCAGCGAGCAGCCCGATACCGAGGAGGAAAAGTATCGGTGCAAACTTGCGAATCCATTCTGGCCTGCAATGATAAACAACGAAGAAGACAAGTAGTGCGACAGTGAGATTTTTCTGATGGTCGAATTGAAACTGTGTTTGTGAGGTGGCAAGCTTCGCCCATGGCCCCGTGGAGGCGATCATCACCACGCCCATGGACACGAGCGCCAATGCTGCGATGATGAGAACGGTTTGGATGAAGCGATTCATGTACTACGTGACCCCGATCTAGTGACGAGGAACCTTGAGATTTGCGCCAATTTTTAATTGGGAAGGCTTGCTAGCAGGATTCGCACTTTGCAGGTCTCCGATAGATACACCGTGCATGCGTGCAATTGAAAAGAAGGTCTCTCCTTTTTTCACAACGTGAACTTTACTTGCGCCAGAGCGCCCAGTTTCTGAAGGTTGGATGACTTGAGTTACGCGTGGTATCGCTTGTGCATCGATCGAAGGACGAGCGAGAATAGCGGTGCCATCGCCCGCAGAGGATGCTCCTTGGTTGCGGTTGTTGAGTCGAGCTAACTCATCGGGGATGATAGCTTCGGCGGTGCGTGCGGGGATGCGAAGATTCAATCCAGAAATGATGGTGATGTTATTATTCGCATGACGAAGGGCTTGCTCAGTGATGCCGTAATCTTTGGCTATGGAAGCATAGGTAGCATTGCGCTGCGACGAGGTCACGAGGTGCAGTTTTTGACCTGGCTGTATGGCGGGTAGATCGCCAATTCCACTGATAGGATTCAGAGCCAACATGCTCGTATTTTCGTTAGAAGATTGAGTTATCACAGCAGCTTCAGCGGATTTTTCCCGAGCGATCTTTTCACGGAGGAAATAACCTCCAATGCAAAGAATGTGGAGAATGACGATGACGGTGATGGCGCGTCCTACGTTCATATTCGGCACATCGCTTTGGAGTTCATGGGGGGAGGACATCGCTGCTGAGGAATGCAAGCGATTTGCCCCAGTGGTAGCGCGGAGACGATGAATCAAACCGCGTGGTTTGACGGGTTTGCGAGCGACAGGTAGGGTTAGCAGGTCTGATTGATTTTGTTTCATAGCGGGAGGTTGTTAACGAAGTTGATGGACGATATTGCGAAAAGTATTGCCACGGTGTTCGTAGCCAGTGAATTGATCAAAGGAAGAGGTACCGGGTGATAGCAGGACGGACGTGCCTGGCGTGGCTGATTGCGCAGCAAGAGCCACGGCCTGATCGAGAGTGCTGCAAGTCCGTGTGGGGATGACTTGAGAAAATAGGTTTGCTAGTGGTTGGGCGATTTGGCCGAAGGTGACAACCGCAAGCGCCTTGCGTTGAAGTAGCGGTAAAAGGGAAGAATAGTCAAGACCTTTGTCTTTGCCTCCTGCGATCAGCACCACGGGGCGAGTCTGAGAACGAAGGGCACTTTCTAACGCATGGAGGTTGGTGGCTTTTGAGTCGTTGAGGTATTCTACGCCATCAAGGGTGCGGACGAGTTCGCAACGGTGTGGCGGCGGCACGTAGGTTTTGAAGGGGGTGATGCAATCGATGTCCGGATAAAGAGCGCGCACGGCAGCAATGGCCGCCATGATGTTTTCGGCATTATGAAGACCGCGCAGGCATGTGTCGCGTTCGATGTCGAGCACGACTTGTTCGTTGCAGCGGATCGTATGGCCGTCGGAGAACCAAGTGGTGATCGGGTCTTCGGTGGAAAAATCGATGAAATGCGCAGGACAATTTGGGCGTTTTTCGCCATGACGAATAACGATGGTGCTTGTGCTATCGAGATTCTCAAAGATTCGAAACTTGGCGCGGAAGTAGCTCTCGACATCGGGATAGCGATCCATGTGGTCGGGAGCAAAATTGAGCCATACAGCGACTTCCGGTTTGAAGTGGTGAATGGTTTCGAGTTGGAAAGAACTGACCTCAAGCGAGATGGTCGCGGGAGGATCATCGAACAGGACGACTTCAGCAAGAGGAGTGCCGTAGTTGCCACAGGGGATGCAAGAGATGCCATTTTGCGAGAGCAGAGTAGCGATGATCTCGGTGGTGGTGGTTTTGCCATTGGTGCCAGTGATGGCGATGGTGCGACCATGATAGTAGCTCCAAGCAAACTCGGTCTCACCGATGAGGCGAGAGGTTTGCTTGGCAAAGGCGGTGACCAGCGGGCCGTAGGTGTCGATGCCAGGGCTGATGATCAGGAGATCGGAGGTTACATTTGCGCCCTCGGCTTCGTTCGTCGATGGGTGGAGAATGGCGCGAGAATCAAAGCCAGAAATTTCCGCCGCTTGGTCATAGACGTGCACCGATGCGCCTTCGCGCAGTGCGAGGGCAGCGGCAGCTCGTCCGCTACGACCGGCGCCGAGAATCACGATGGTTTGATTTGCGAGAGACATTTTCGGTAAGAAAGCGAAGGTAAAAATGGCGTTAGCGAATTTTGAAAAGGGCGAGGCCGAAGAGGGCGAGCATGATAGAGATAAGCCAGAAGCGAATGATGACTTGGCTTTCTTTCCAACCACCAAGCTCGAAGTGGTGGTGAATGGGAGCCATGCGAAAGATACGTTTTTTCCGGGTTTTGTAGCTACCGACTTGGAGGATCACAGAGAGTGCTTCCATGACGAAGATGCCGCCAATGATGATAAGCATGAGCTCTTGCTTGGTGCAGATGGCAACGGAGCCGAGGGCTCCACCAATCGCGAGGGATCCGGTATCGCCCATGAAAACAGAGGCCGGATAGCAATTGAACCAAAGGAAGCCGAAGCCGGCACCGACCAGAGCCATGAGGAAGACGGCGAGCTCGCCGATGTGTTCGTTGTGAGGGATTTTTAGATATTCAGTAGCAAGATAGAAATGTCCCGCAAGGTAGGCAATGACTGCGTAAGCGAGCGCGGAGGTGATGGTGCAACCGGTGGCAAGACCATCGAGTCCATCAGTGAGGTTTACGGCATTGGAACATCCGATGATAACAATCGCAAAGAAGGGGATCACAAAGATACCAAGGTTAAGCAGAGGCTCTTTGAAGAGTGGAAAGCATATCGCATCGATACCGATTTTGAGATCGGCTAAACGGAAGCCTTGTGTGGGATCCTCGAAGCCAGAAATTTCTTTCTTGAAGTAGAAGAACGAGGCGGCGATGAGAGCGATGACAAGTTGCCAAAAGAGCTTGGTGCGGCTGGAGATGCCGGCGGATTTTTTTTCTTTTACTTTTTTGTAATCATCACAAAAGCCTAAAAGCCCACAAGCGCCCATGGTGCAGACGCAGACGGCAACGAATGGATTCAGTGGATTTGCACAAACAAGCACGGCGACAAAAACGGCGGTGAGAATCATGACACCGCCCATGGTAGGGGTACCGATTTTTCCGCCGTGGAGTTCGGCAAGTTTGTGAACTTCATCAGCAGTACGGAGTGGT
Source organism: Verrucomicrobiaceae bacterium (assembly GCA_027487435.1). Taxonomy (GTDB): domain Bacteria; phylum Verrucomicrobiota; class Verrucomicrobiia; order Verrucomicrobiales; family Akkermansiaceae; genus UBA956. Next base: position 33,869 of record JAIYDP010000324.1, read on the forward strand.
TGCCCGACCTTGAGGGAGATGAGTTTACGAATGACGCGAGGACCGATGATGATGCTAACGATGAACGCGAGCATGCAGGCGAGGGCGGCGCGGAAGGTGATGTATTGAAAAAGGTTGAGAACATCGAAAGTATGTGCCCAGCCTTCAACACCTGCTTGTTTTTCAGCGATGAAGGCATTTTTCCAAGTTTGATAAATCCAGTAGAGCATGATTATTCGGGAAAGAGAGCGTGCATGAGTTGTTCCATACGTGCGGAGCGACTGCCTTTGAAGAGCAGTGCATCGTTGGCATGGAATTGGGTTTGAAGTGCTGCGGCGGCAGTGGCTTGATCTGGGAAATATTGTGAGCCCGTGGCAGATTGGTGAATGGCGAGTGTGTCCGGACCAACGGTAATGGTGTGAATGCCGAGACGGGTAGCGGCTTGGCCAACACGCTTGCAACCATCGGCAAGAAAATCACCTTGTTCGCCCATGCGCCCGAGGATGGCAAAACGCCTCGCACCTTCTGGCAAAGGCAAGTTCGCTAGCGTTTCAAGGCCAGCAATCATGGATTCGGGATTCGCATTGTAGGTGTCATCGATGACGGTGACTTCGCGGCAGATGTAGCGACGCAACCTGCCGCTGGTGAGTGTGGCTTGGGCAAGTCCGCGGGCGATGGCATGGGCAGGCACACCAGCGTGATGCGCGGCGGCGGCAGCAAGCAGTGCATTGGCGACCATGTGCCGACCAGCGACAGGAAGTGAAGCGGCTATTTTTTCGCCGTGGATGATAAGGATAAAAGTCATGCCGTCTGCTGACTCGCAGATGTCTTCGGCGCGAATTTCATCGTTGGGTCCACCCGTGGTGATGATACGTGCTTGGGTGAGGCTACGAACGATGTCGAGGAAATCGCAGTCGTGGGGGACGAACAGGCATTGATCATCCGTGAGGGTGGATGCGACGCAGGCTTTCTCACGGGCGATGTTTTCGCGGCTACCCAGATGCTCGATGTGGGATGTGCCGATGTTGGTGATGATGGCGCAATGCGGGCGGGCGATGGTGGCGAGCGGAGCAATCTCGCCGGGATGGTTCATACCCATTTCATAAACAGCAGCGCGGTGAGTGACTGAGGTTTGAAGAACTGTTAGAGGGAGGCCAATGTGGTTGTTGAGATTGCCGATGGTGGCGTAGGACGAAAGGGTCTCGGCGAGGGCGGCTCGCGTGAAGTCCTTGGTGCTGGTTTTTCCGTTAGATCCAGTGAGCGCGATGATGAATGTATCCGAGAGCTGCGTGCGCCACCATGCGGCGAGATGTTGCAAAGCTAGTAGGGTATCGGGAACGATGATGACGGCCGTGGCGGGAGGCGGCGAACCTGACCAATTCTCGACGATGGCGATGGTGGCTCCTTGTTTTAGGGCTTGCGGTGCGAAGGTGTTCGCATCGAAAGAATTGCCACGCAGCGCAATGAAGATGCAGGAGGAAGGAAGATTTCGAGTATCGGTAGAAACACCCGCAGTGGCTTGCACGCTAGCATCCCCTGCGGCAACGGAGGCTCCGAGGATTTGGGCGATTTGCTGTGCGGTGAGGATCATGGAAATTGGCTCAGTATTGGCGGCGTTGTGCGGCTTTCTTTTTGGCGAGTTCTTCGCGGAATTTAGTAGCTTCTACCACGCGCGTGCGCAGAGCAGCAGCGGCGACTTTTTTATCATCGAAGTCGATGGTGTGGTCGGCAAATTGTTGGTAGGTTTCGTGGCCTTTGCCAGCGATGAGAATGATATCGCCCACTTTCGAAGCCGCGATGGTTTGCTCGATGGCGGTAGCGCGGTCAACAATGGCGACGTGGTGATTTCCTCTGATGCCAGCGAGTATATCGCCGATGATCGCATCGGGAGATTCGCTGCGGGGATTGTCGGAGGTGATGACACAGAAGTCGCTCAATGATGAGGCGATTTCTCCCATGAGAGGGCGCTTGGATTTATCGCGATCACCGCCACAACCGAAGATGGTGATGAGACGTGTGGGTTCGAGTTCGCGCAGGGTGCGGCAGGCATTTTCGAGCGCATCAGGAGTGTGTGCGTAATCGACGAAAACGGTTGCACCACCGGCATTACCGACATTGTGCATGCGTCCGTTGACTTGGGGAGCATCTTGCATCATCGGAATGGAATCACGCAGGGGAATGCCACAGGCAGCAGCACCGATGAGTGCAGCGGTGATGTTGTAGGCATTGAATCTTCCGATGAATGGGGCACGGACGAGGTATTGTCGCCCCTTATGGTTGATTTCAAACTCCATACCTTTTGCCGTTTGGCGGATGCTGTTGATGCGGTAGTCTGCATGAACGTTGAAGCCGTAGGTGGCGGTGAACATTTTTCCCGCTATCGCATCAACAAGGGATGCTCCGTAGCTATCATCAGAGTTAATGATGGCGGTAGGTTTTTTTCCTAGAGGATCGGTGGCTAGGTCGAGGAACCATGATTTTTTGGCGGCAAAGTAGGCCTCCATCGTGCCATGATAATCGAGGTGGTCTTGAGTGAGATTGGTGAAAATGCAGGCATCGTAGGCAATGCCTGTGACGCGATGCTGATGAATGCCGTGGGAAGAAACTTCCATGGCAACGCCGCGACAGTCGTGATCCTTCATGCGTGACAAGATGCTCTGGAGCTCTACTGCATCCGGGGTAGTGCTATTGGCAGGCTCAATGGTCTCGCCATCGTCAATGCTGACGGTGCCGAGCATGCCCGCGCGGTGCCATGCGCTTTGCATGAGGTGATGGACGAGAAAAGCGGTAGTGGTCTTGCCATTGGTACCCGTGATGCCGCAGAGTTTCATCTGGGAGGCGGGGTTACCTGCCAGAGCTACGGCACAGCAGGCGAGGGCATGGCGAGCCGAGGTGACTTGAATCCATGTATGATGTCGTGGCAGATCAGTGGGTGGGGCATTTTCAGAAATGACAGCGGCGGCACCTGCGGCGAGTGCGGCAGCGGCGAACGAATTGCCATCGCGCGATGAGCCTTTCAGCGCGGCGAAAATAAAACCTGCTGCGGCTAGACGCGAGTCAGCTGTGACGGAGATAATTTCATGTTCCGTAGGTCCGCTAATCACGGGGCGACGCATGAGGGTGATGAGATCAGAAAGTTTCATTGGTTAGCTACATGTGGAGGTATTGCCACGGTCGGGGCAATGTGAAGGTGCGCGGCTACACGAGAGCACACGCGAGAAAAAACGGGGCCTGCGATGGCTCCTGCATCGTGACTGATTCCAGGAGCATTGGGCTCATCGATAAAGACCATGCAAACAAATTTTGGTTCATTTACAGGCAACATACCAACAAAAGAACAATATTGCCTCGTATCAGAGTATGGACCTGATTTTGGATATTTCTCCCTTTCCTCTGCTGTTTTCATTTTTTTGGAAGTTCCCGTTTTACCACAGGCTTCGTGCCCAGCAACTTTCGCTAGGAGGCCCGTACCTTTCACGCCATTTCCTTTATCTGTAAGTACAGTTTTTAGTGCCAAGCGAGTCTCTCTGGCAGCCTCCGAACTGATCACTTGGCAGACAACTTCAGGCTTATGATCTGAAATGATTGTTCCATCGTTAGCTACTATGGATTTGATCAATGTCGGTTTGATTCGTTTCCCACCATTGGCAATAACTGAGTAAACATTGGCCATCTGCAAGGGTGTCACTTGTAAGTTGTAACCGAATGTTTTACGATCGTCGTCTATTTGAAATTGCGAAGGTGTGATCGCTCCTGCTTTTTCGCTGCTTAGTTCTATACCTGTCTTGACTCCTATACCGAAATTTTGAAGATATACTTTGAATCTTTCAGTGCCAATACGATTTGCAATCTCGATGGTTCCAAGATTGCTAGATAGACCAATGACCCACTCTGCCTCAAGATAACCGCGAGAATATTTTTCTGTAATCTCATAGTTGTCACCCTTATACGTGCCATTATGGCAATTGATTATGCTATTACGCGCAATTTTCTTTTGATTCAAAGCAGCAGAAAATGCGATAATTTTCATGATAGAACCAGGTTCATAAAAATATTGCGTAGCATAATTCATACCTGCTGTATAAGTGCCATCCGCTCTCATTACGTGAAATACAGGATTGTTAGCCATGGCGAGAATTTCGCCTGTATGAGGATCCATGACAATCACACAGCCTTGCTTTGCCTTAAACTCGGTAATGGCTGTATTCAGTTCTTCCTGGGCGATATTTTGAATCTCTGTATCTAGAGTGAGCACAACATTATTGCCATGGACTGGTAATTTTGTAATACCTGTATTTTTTCCTATTAACTCGCCCGAAGGATTGGTGATAATTTTGCGATAGCCATTCTTGCCTTGAAGGCATTCGTCCATTTTGCTTTCAATTCCAGCCTGACCGACTTGCCAAGAGAATTTGTGACCCTCATCAATACGATTCTCATTCTCCGTGTGGCCTATAACGTGGGTAGCAAATTTGGGATTCACGTATTCGCGGCGAGCCGACTTTACTAGCTTGAAGCCAAAGATTTTGTTTTGATCGAGCGTCTCTTGGATTTTATTGCAGGTATCATCATCCAACCAGTCAGCATTGGGACGAGGAGTAGGAATGGTTTCATTATCTCGTGAGACGACTTGTCGTTGATGAAACTTACCGCTTCCTGTAATGTAGAAGTAGTTGTTTAAGGCAATTTTTTCGATGAATGCTGCGTAAAATTCGTCATGTGGTAAAGCCATGACCGGTGCTAGGTGGTCTATGGCGTATGCGAGGTAGCGCTTTTCTAGCTCGACAACTCTGTTCTTGAAATGGTGCTTTAGCCTACTGACAGCTTCCCTAGTTCTGTTAGATTGTTCTTTTTCAGAAAGCTTAGCCCATTGAGGGTCACTGCGGCATTCATCCCAAGCGAGGGTCGCAATAGCGTAGTCTTTTTGTTTCAAATGGCGCACATCCACCCACAACTGCCCCTTAGAGATGCTGCGAGCAATGGTTTGCTCGTGGCGATCAAGGATGCGTCCTCGCCCGCCATGCAATAGAGTGAACGTCTCCTTATTTTTCTCGGCTTCTTCATGGAAGTAGGAACGACGAAAATATTGAATCTCGATCAATCGCACCGCAAGCATGCTGAATCCTACTACGGTGAGAAGGAACAGAATGACACAACGGCTATGGAATGATCGGAACACGAGGAGAACTTAGGGTGTAATGGGAGAAGTTTTTTTCAGTTGAATGATGTGCCGACTCGCGGCGGGGCGTTCGCGGATCGCACTGCCTTGAGCGATGAGCTTCTCTTCCATGTTGTAGCGAATGAGAAGGGGGTCGATTTTCGCATGAAGATTGGGGATTTCATCCTCATAGATGGTGGTTATTTGGTTTTCCATCTTTTGCATCTCACGGCGCGTGTGCATTTGCATGTTTTGATTGGTCGCATAACGAACTCCAAGGTACGCGATCCATGCAATCACGAAGGTGATTAGGAGATTAAAGGTGCGATGAGAGCTTGTGGTTGTGCTTCGTGTACTCATGGTATGGATAGGAGGGGTTTGTGATTTCGATGTGCGACGCGGAGTTTTGCACTGCGGGAACGGGGGTTGCTAAGGATTTCTGTGCGACTCGCAGCGATGGATTTACGTAGGGGTAATGTGAGATAGTGTTCGGCATTCGGCTTGGCAGCGGGCCATGTAGGATGGTCAATTTCTGCTTGAGCATGAAAATGGAGGAATTTTTTGACCGCCTTATCTTCTAGGCTGTGAAAAGTAATGATGAGTAGTTTTCCTCCAGGTTTGAGACATCTGAGTGCTGCACGGAGCGCTTGATGCAACTTGGGAATTTCCTGATTGATATGCATTCGTATTGCCTGGAAGCAACGGGTCGCAGGATGGGTCTTTCCATGACGCCCAATCAGGTGCTCGATGGAGTTGGCAAGTTCTAATGTGCGAGTGAAGGGGTTACTTGTTCTTTCTTGAATGATGGCGCGGGCAATGCGTTGTGCTTGAGGTTCTTCACCGAGTGATCTGAAGCAATCGATGAGTTCTTGTTCCGTGGCTTGGTTCACAAAATCAGCTGCGCTAGAAATCGCATCTGGCCCCATGCGCATGTCCAGTGGGCCGTCCTTTTGAAAAGAAAAGCCACGTTCTGGAGAGTCTAACTGATGGGATGATACTCCTAGGTCGAGAAGAATACCGTCAACCTTTTTGCCGTCGCTCAACAACGGATGATGAGGCATTTCTGCATAGTTTGCCTGCCATGGGTGAAACGTTTCTTGAAAATCGATGAAGCGTTTTGATGTGTGATGGATGGCATCGGGGTCGCGATCAATGGCAAGCACGGTAGAGCCTTTTCTCAGAAATAACTCGGTGTGACCGCCGCCGCCGAGTGTTCCATCGATGATAATGTCGTTAGGAGAAGGATCCATCCACTGGCAGACTTCGTTAGGAAGAACAGGAAGATGATATGGCGGGAGGGAAGCCGTCCCTTGCTCCCCATCCCGCCCAGCCATAAAAGTAGTGTTTGCTGACGTAGTGGATGATTCGTATGCCGCGACCAAGTGAGGAATGGCAACACTCTCAAGCTGCATCGGAAACATCCAAGAAAAAATTGGCGGGAGAGATACCGTCCCTTGCATCTCTCGCCGCCCAGCCATAAAAAATTGATACGAAGTTCTCCACTCCCCCATCCGCAAATGGAGAGATTCTAACCAGGAGATGAAGCGTTGCACTTGCATGAAGGATCATGTGGAAAAGAAATTGGTATGCGCCATGTTCTTCGAGACCCGATTCGTTTGCTCGGTGGCCATGGCGGTGAACATGCCATCATTATAGATTTCAAAATAATCGCCTTTACCCGCAAGATACACGCTCGATTCTGGCGCGATGTTGGCACGAATGCACCAATCTTTCGGGATGAGGATTTTTCCTTGGCTGCTCACCTTGACGATATGAATGTTCATGTAAAACTCCTCGAGGGCTTCACGGATCTCACCGGCTGTGCAACCGCTGTTATGGATACTTTGTATTCCGTCCTCGACGGCTTTATTGTTCAGAACCCGAATCATCGGGACACCGCGTTTGGTCAATTGCATCAGAACCAATTCTTCCCCTTCTTCAGGGCGCCACGCCACAGGAATGGCAACCCGACATTTGGGATCCATCTTGTGCTCGTGAGCGTTGTAATATTTGGCTATGGAGAATGGCATTTACAATCCAATACACTTGGGTGCACTTGGATACACTTTGCCCTCATTTTAGTCAATTCGAATTCTTTTTTGAAAAAATATTTTTTTTGGTTTTTTGAAATACGTTGCAATTGTTTGAAAAATCACGTCTTACGCGGCCACGATTAGCTCGTCCGAACTATTAAGAGATCTAAAATGAATTTCATCAAGAACCATATTGATTTCTTGATGAAACCATGAGAACGCCACTTCTATGACGATGATGAACGTGTTCGAACATCATCATCTCAAGTCACTATATCATTGATAAATCAATGAAAGATCGACTCATTTTTCGTTACTTGTCTCTAGAGATCCAAAGCTCACGCTTTAGTCCTTACGAGTCATTTCGACAAAAACGTCTTCGAGTGTCGGTTCATCGCGATAGAGACTACGAATCGGCCAACCATACTGACTCATCAATTGCGCCAAGGATTCCCTCACATCCGTACCCGATTCACTTAAGATGTGGTAACGCCACCAACCATCGCCCACTTCTTCCGAGCGTACCTTTTTGATGTGGGCGACTCGCGCAATGGCGCTTGCAATGGTTTGAGAATCACCTGCCACTTCAAGGGAAACACGACCCGCAGCACGCATGTTGGCGATCAGTTGCTGAGGACTGTCTGATGCGCGGATTTTCCCAGAATCAATAATGATCACGCGTTTGCAAGTGATTTCTACCTCATGAAGGATGTGAGTGGATAATAAAATGGTGTGGGATTCCCCCAAGCGCTTGATCAACTCGCGAATTTGCCGAATTTGATTCGGATCAAGCCCGTTGGTGGGCTCATCAAGAATCAACAATTCCGGATCATGAACCAACGCATCTGCAAGCCCGACTCGTTGTCTGTACCCTTTGGAAAGCGTCTTGATCATTCGTTTTTTCATCGCTTCCAAGCCACAAGTATCTATCACTTCGGCAACTCGACGAGAGGAATGAGATCCCCGTAAACCTTTGATCCTTGCCCGAAAATCCAGATACTCTCTCACCCTCATGTCATCGTATAAGGGAACATTTTCTGGCATATAGCCAATTTTTTTCCGTGCTTCCACCGATTGGCGGAAAATATCGCACCCACCGATGCTAGCAGTGCCAGATGTTGGCGGGAGATACCCTGTCAACATCCGTAGCGTGGTGGTTTTTCCCGCGCCGTTGGGGCCTAGAAATCCAACAATTTCACCTTTGGACACCTCAAAAGAAATGCCCCGAACCGCTTGGTGCCGAGCGTATGACTTGGTCAATTCGCAAACTTGAATCATAGAGTGATATTTTTTGGGTGAAATGTTGACGAGAGCATCTGGCGAGACTATGTATCGGCGCGTTATCACAGCCAAGCGAAATCATTCGCCGCCGGCTCACTACCAGAATTCCCTAATCATGAACCAGTCTATCAGTGCAAGGCTTAATGCTGATCTCCTCGAGGAAATGTATCAACGTTGGATGTCAAATCCCGAATCCGTCGATTCGCAATGGGCCTTGTTTTTTGAAGGTTTTACCTTGGGCGTAGCACAACCACCTGCACCTCGCACAGGCCAGACATCGACGGTTCCGAGTGACAGTCTAGCTCCCATTGGTGAACTTGACTTCCGCGCAAAACTCACGGGGATTGTGGAAAATTTCCGACGTTTGGGACACACGCAAGCAAACATCAATCCGCTTGCCGAAAAACCCGAGTCCAATCCACGATTGTTGCCATCGGCACTTGGATTTACCGATTCGGACATGGAGAAAGAAGCTTCCTCTGCCTTTTTCCGCAGTGGTCAACGCATGAAATTACGTGATTTTTTCCAAGTTATGGAAGAAACGTATTGCGGCAGCATTGGAGCGGAATTCATGCACATTACCAACACCGCCGTGCGCCATTGGGTTCGTGACCGCATTGAAAAACGCCCACTACGTCCTCCAGAATCTAAGGAAAATCGCATTAAGTCCCTTCAGTGGTTAATGGAGGCAGAGATCTTCGAGTCATTTCTCGGAAAAAAATTCATCGGCGAGAAACGTTTCTCCATCGAAGGCGGCGAAGGTTCCATGGTCATTCTTAACGCCATCCTTGAGGCCTGCCCCGCAGCTGGTGTTACCGAAATCGAAATGGGCATGGCTCACCGCGGTCGACTTAACGTCCTTGCCAATTTCGTTAAAAAAACTGTCACCACTATCCTTTACGAATTTACACCAAATTACGAGCCGGATCTCGTGGCAGGTGACGGCGATGTCAAATACCACCTCGGCTACGAAAGCATTCGTCAAGTCCCCGGGGGCGATGTGCGAGTAAGTCTCGCCGCCAACCCCAGCCACCTTGAGGCTGTGAATCCGGTCGTCGAAGGCAAAGCGCGTGCCCGCCAGCGCATCATCGGTGATGACGGTGCCATCACGGATCGCAAACGTGTCCTCCCTATCTTACTACACGGCGATGCAGCCTTTGCAGGCCAAGGTTCCGTAGCTGAGGTCATCAACCTCTCACAACTCCCTGGCTATCGCACGGGTGGCACCATTCATTTGGTCGTCAATAACCAAATTGGCTTCACCACCATGCCAGCGGATGCCCGCTCCTCCCCTTACGCTACAGACGTAGCAAAAATGATCGACGCTCCCATCCTTCACATCAATGGCGAGCGCCCCGAAGAACTCTGGTGGGCGGCTCAATTTGCCCTAGATTTCCGCCAAACCTTTGGCCGCGATGTCGTCCTCGATATGTATTGCTATCGTCGCCAAGGTCACAACGAAACGGACCAAGCTGCATTCACAGCACCGCTTTTTGCCAAAGCCATCGCCGCACGCCAGCCGATCAATTACCTTTACAAAAACGAACTCATCGCCAACGGCACCATCAGCCAAGCCGATGCCGATGCGCTAGAGAAAGCCATCTGGGACAAGCTTGAAGCAGAGCACCTCCGCATGCTCGAATTGCAAGAAAAAGGCGACCGCACTGCCTTCAGTGGCTCCACCGCCATCGAGCAGGTTCCCTACCATCATGCTCCCGTTGCCACTGGCGTTGAACAAAGCACGCTTCAGCACATCGGCAAAACGCTCACCACTGTCCCCGACGGCTTTCAACTCCACTCGATCTTGGAAAAACGCTTCGTTCCCCGCCGCCGCGAGGCCATGGAAACAGGCAAAAACATCGATTGGGCCATGGCCGAATCGCTCGCTTGGGGATCTTTGCTACTAGAAGGCACGCCCATCCGCCTCTCCGGTCAAGATGTTCGCCGCGGCACTTTCTCTCATCGTCACGCAGTCTTCTATGACTACGAGACCCGCAATCGCTACATCCCTCTCGAAAATCTCAGCCCAAATCAAGCGCGCTTCCGCGTTTACAACTCGCTTCTTTCCGAATTTGCAGTGCTTGGTTTCGATTACGGCTACAACCTCAGTGCGCCTAATCTCCTCTGCCTTTGGGAAGCTCAATTCGGTGACTTCTCGAATGGCGCTCAAGTCATCATCGACCAATTCATCGCCTCCGCCGAGTCCAAGTGGCAAACACCGAGCGACATCGTTCTGCTGCTCCCTCACGGCTACGAAGGCCAAGGCCCAGAGCACTCCAGCGCCCGCCTAGAACGCTTCCTGCAACTCTGCGCTGACGACAACATGATCGTCGGAAATTTCTCCACCCCGGCGCAATACTTCCACGCACTACGCCGCCAAAAGCGCCGTGAGTTCCGTAAACCGCTGATTCTCATGACGCCAAAGAGCTTGCTCACACGCCCTGAAGCGGTATCCAGCATCCAAGATTTTCTTCCTGGCACCTGCTTCCAAGAACTTCTTCCCGACTCCCATCCGCACCAAGATCCAAGCTCCATCAAACGAATCATCTTCTGCTCGGGCAAGGTGTTTTACGATTTGGATGCCTATCGCAAAGAGCACAACTATAGCGATACCGCCATCATTCGAGTTGAGCAACTCTACCCATTCCACTCCGAACTTGCGCAGTTCCTCGTTAGCGAATTCCAAAACGCCTGCTCCTTTGTCTGGTGCCAGGAAGAACCCGAAAACATGGGAGCGGCCCGCTTTATCTTGCCACATCTGAAAAAAGTCGTCGGACGCGATGTTCACTACGCAGGTCGCGAGGAAGCCGCCTCCCCCGCTGCTGGCTCCAAAGCCATTCACTACCGCGAATTCAAAGCCTTCCTCAAAAACGCCTTTAGCCTCTGATCCACCACTCCTAATTCCTTCTCCACATGTCCACCGATCTTAAAGTACCTGCCTCTGGCGAATCCGTAACCTCCGCCAATATTGGCCGTTGGCACAAAGCGAATGGCGATACCGTCCGCAAAGGCGAAATCCTCGTTACACTCGAAACCGACAAAGTTTCCCAAGAACTCGAAGCCCCAGCCGATGGTACACTCAACATCATCACTCCCGAAGGCACTGAAGTCGCCATCGGAGCCATCATTGGCACCGTCATCGAAGGCGCATCGGCTCCCGCAGCGGCGGCAGCAGCCCCAGCCCCTCAAGCGGCACCTGCTGCCAGTGCTCCTCCCGCAGCTGCACCAGCACCTGTGTCTGCACCTGCCCCGGTTGCGACACCGGCTCCTGCTCCGGTACTTGCACCCTTCGTTCCAGCAGTGAGCGCGCCAGCTCCCGCAGCCGCACCGATTGTCAGCGATGGCCGTAGCACACGGAAGAAAATGTCCATGCTGCGCCGCAAGATCGCGAATCACCTCGTGACCGCGCAACAAACAGCCGCCATTCTCACTACTTTCAACGAGGTCGATATGACCGCTGTCATGAGCTTGCGCAAGTCCGTGCAAGAAGACTTCCTCAAGAAACATAAAGTCAAACTCGGCTTCATGTCCTTCTTCATCAAAGCCGTCGTGCAAGCCCTCAAGGACGTGCCGCAAATCAACGCCATGATCGATGGCAACGACATCATCGAAAACCACTTCTTTGACATCGGCGTCGCCATCGGCACGGAAAAAGGCCTCATCGTGCCAGTCATCCGCGATTGCGATAAAAAATCTTTCGCCCAAATCGAACAAGCGATCATCGACTATGCCATGAAAGGCCGCGACGGCAAAATCGTCATGGAAGACCTTCAAGGCGGAGTCTTCACCATCTCGAACGGCGGCACTTACGGTTCCTTGCTCAGCACGCCGATTCTCAATCCGCCACAAAGCGGCATCCTTGGCATGCACACCATCCAGCAACGTCCTGTTGCCATCGATGGCAAAGTCGAAATCCGCCCGATGATGTATCTCGCCCTCAGCTACGATCACCGCCTCGTCGATGGCAAAGAAGCCGTTACTTTCCTCATTCGCATCAAAGAATCTCTAGAAAATCCAACGCGTCTTCTGCTAGAAATGTAATCTCCTCGTAGTGCTGCCACTCAGCCTCGATCTGGCGATTGCCTGGACAACGTCTAGCTCACCCACAGCGGTAAGGGCTACACGAACTCATAGACAAGCGTTCCCCCGTCGTGAGACGAGTGTCTCATTCGCTTTGTTATCATTGCTACTCAGACAGGGGAGCCTGTTGCCCAGCGCGGAATTGTTCTTCCCTTTTCACCTTCTCTTCTAGTGCGACTTTATAATCCGCTAGAGACTTGTATGGAGTTAATGGCAAACCAACCTGATCAAGGAGTGTCGCTATCGCTAGAAAGTCGGGCTGACTCGTAGGGTAAACTCTCACTGCGGGATCAATACTATTCTTCCGATGGTATATTTTCGCGCGATTGCAGGTAAAACACACTTCGATGCATCCGACCGGAATCCCAAAGTCTTGATAAAAAACAATGATGTGATGAGGATCATAGCAGTCAGAGCCAAGGAGAATGTTATTTGCCTGATTCTCTTTAAGTGTGAGATCAAAAATCTTTTGCGCTAGATCTTTTTTGATCTTCTTCTGCGAGGTCGTTCTTGATACCAATCCCGCAGTATCAAGCAAAAAATCTGGAATCAGTAGCGATCCTCTGCTGATGTGCGCATCTTCGGAGTCATCTCCGTCCTGTCCAAAAGGATCATCTTTAGGAATTGGGCGTGCATCTCTTTCATCCCCGTCTCTAAAGTTGTAGGCTACACAAAACGTCCATTCTGGGAACTCTGAAATTTTACCTACGATTTCTGAGTTCTCGGAATCGGCTTGAAATGGATCATTTACCTTTTCGGAAGCGCAACATAACCCGATCCATAACCAAGCTAGAGTGAAATAGAAGTGTTTCATTTTTTTTCTTAACGTGTAGCTCATTCCCAGCGGTAAGGGAAGTGCAAATTAAAAGAGGAGCGATCATCGAGCCTTCGCAAGAAGGGCTTGTTCAAATTTTCTCAAATATCGAAAAGATTCTGCGGTATCGAAAAGATTCTGCGGGAAATGATGCTTCCTGAATTTATTGATTTTAGAGTGTCTCCAGCAGATGTAGATGAACTTCCAGCAGATGTAGATGAACTTCCAGCAGATGTAGATG
>JAIYDP010000114.1 GCA_027487435.1 Verrucomicrobiaceae bacterium
AATCCGTTCATGGCGGGGCTGTACAAAGAGGGGGGGGGGTATGTCTACGTGTCCCGCGGCGCGATGTACTGGGGGCCCCCACTGCGGCTCTTCGCGCCCAACGAAGTGTCTGTTCTCACTTTGAAGACAGTGTGAGCAGGCGTCATTGCGCGGGTTGGTTAAATGTACAACGTAAATAATCTAGTCAAATACAGAGTAGGTGATCTCGCCGCCGACGTAGCCAGCGGATGACCCCGAGCGCTCCAACATCGCGCGATCGTACGTCCGACGCTCATGGCGCAACCCATCAGGGGGGACGTACTTTGCGATGTTTTGGACTGATGACGTTAAAAATCTATTTATGGGCACATCTTGAAAACGCACCGCGCTCGTAAAGAACCTCCTTGGCGCGGACTGTGTCGATTTCAACGTCAGGTTTGACGTACGTGAGGGGGATCCAAAGGGCGAGGTAGACGGCGAGGATGAGGGAGAGGGTGATGATGTTGGCGATGGAGAGGGTCTGGGAGGGGGAGGGGAGGATGTCGGTGCAGAAGACGCATGACTGCGGGCACTGAAAGGCGAGGGGTCAGCTGGAGGGGGGGGGGGTTATTACGTTTTGTTGCACGTTGAATAAATAAATGGCGGGAAAGACGTGAAATATGACGGCCCAGGGGAAGAGATAAACGTTGACTATCTCCGCGAGCTTGGAGGAGTGGTTGGGGGGGGTGCGGTACACGCGCAGGACTGTCTGTCAGAAGCGGTGGGTGGGGAAAGCTCGCGGGGGGGAGGGAGGGAGGGAGGTGATGGAAGCGAGCGCTTATGTGCGAGAGGGGGGGGGTACCGTTGTACTTGTCGATCCAGTAGGAGGAGAGGAGGATGAGCATGGCCATGACGATGGTGAAGGGGTGGACGGAGGAGAAGAACATGGAGACGAAGATGGGCTTGAGGACGAACTGGTAGCGCATGCCCAGCGACAGCTCAGGCGCTTTGTACATGCGGTTCATGCGGCTGGGGGGGTGAGGGGGGGGGTGCGATGGAGGGTGACGTTTGTGTGAGGGCTTTCTTTGCGAGGATTTTGCGGGGGATGAGGACGTCGAAGGGGCGGAAGATTTCGATGGCGTTCATGAGGATGCCATCGCCGACAAAGACGTTAAACTTTAAATTAAAAGGAGGTGGGCGGAAGGGTACCAAAAGGATCCCGGACTGGCCGTACCAGTTGGACCAGTTCTTCGTCCAGACGACCAGCGCCGCCAAGACCGTGTTGACAACCTCGCGCTTGTTAAAATAAGGGGGGGGGGGGGTCACTTGGAAGAGGAGGAGTCGGACCATGAGGGACATTTCCAAGTCGCTGCGGAGGTGAAAACGCTCGCGGCGCGCGAGTACTGCGCAAACGTGAGAAGGAGGAAGAACGAGGGGGGGGAGGGGGGGTTCAAAGCGCACTTGGGAAATAAATAAAAAGCGCAATGTTAGCGCCGAGGATGACGACGAGGGTGAGGAGGTTGAAGCCGAAGGAGGAGGCCGCCTGCGACAGTTCGAGGGCGTTGGTGAAGTGGATTTTTGAATTAACGGCGACGATGAGGGAGGTGGAGAGGAGGATGAGGACGGACGACAACATCGACGTCAGGATTTGGCGGGAAACGCGCGATGCGTAGCCGAACTGGAGATTTTCCCCTGCGGGAGTGTGAGGAACTGACAACGGGAGATGGGGGGGGGGTGCGTACATAAAATATCCGACGGCTCGGGTGCGCGCTTGATGCGCAGGGCGATGGCGTCGCGGAACAAAAGGGGGGGCTGCTTGCGGCGGGAGAAAATGTAGAGCCAGCGCTGCCTCTGGTTGAACTCGCCCACAACCGTTGACGCCGTTTTCTCGGTGTGAAAGGTCACAAACGCATTTGACGAGCACGGCGCAGCCTGGCGGTCTTCGTCCCGAAGCGCCGCCTCCGTCAGGCGAATGGCTTCGGTCGTTGCTTTTATTTTTTGCGCAGTGTTCTTTTGCGGCCGCGCAACGCGTTCAGCCTCGAGGTGCTCAAGCTCCTCCTGCAGCTCCGCCAACTTGCGGCCGTGCAGCCACCGCGCGCGATCCGCAAACGAAATCGTGACGGAATGGACGTCGCCGTAGCGCTTGGCGAAGAACGCCCGAAGCTCGTCCGGGTTGCGACAATCTGCGGGGAGGTTTGCGACCCAGACGCTGTAGTCTGCGGCGGTGAGGCGGACTTGCTGAATGTGCTGCGCCGTCAGGACTTGGTTGCGGCGGTAGAGGATGGCGAAGATGACGAAGATAAGGACGATGCCGGCGTCGAGGAGGACTTGGGCGAGGGATGGGCGGCCGAGCTTGTTGCCGAGGGAGAGGAACACGAAGACGTTGTTGGGGAAGATGAAGCCGTAGCCTTGGCTGCGGCATGACGCCCGGTCGAGAGTTGTTTCGATGAGGCTTGGAACGCTGGTTTGTGAGTCGATCATGACGCAGCGGGTGTCTTCGGCTGTGCGGGGGAACTGTGTGCATTGGCCTTCGCAGCACGTGTGTTCCACGGCGCTGCAGTTGAAACTGTAAAAAGGGTCATTAGAGACTTTGCAATCGTAGGCAGCATTGAGCCAGAGAGTGGCTACGGAGACGATGGACATGACGGCAAAGACGATAATGACTCTATGGAGGAGCTCAAAGTACAGGCCGACTCCAGTGCCAAAATGCTTGCCGAACTCGGAAACGTCAAGGGACAAGAGGAATCGCTTCGAGGTATTCGGGTCTACTGCAAGATCCCTTTCAGCAAGATCTCGAGCTTCGTCGAGAGACGGTGTCGATGCCTTTTGCTGCAACAGAGGTTCAGCCATATGGGCTAAAAATTAACAGCGACTATTCACCATAATTTTAAGAGTTTGCCAAGCTGTGACATGTCTCTGCCTGAACTTCAGAGTACTCTGACAATGCTTGCTGCAGTATATCATGGCTGATAAATGCTTATGCCTGCAGACTGTTGAAGACATCAAGGGGAGACTGCATCGCTCTGCGGGATCGCAGGAAGAGCTCCGCAACGCAAAGCTGAGTTTTCTTCATCAGCTGAGAGAAGTCCGTGTGTTAGCTGAAGAGGACGAGTCAGCGTTCAAGTGCTCGATCGACGAGTGCGCGCAGGTATGTACTCATCAAGTCATTACTCAAAGTGGAGCTTCGAACCCGCGTGAAAGTCCTCGAGGACGACAACCGACGACTTCATTACCAAGTCCTGCACCTCATCCGCTCCCTTGAACACGAAGAACAAAAGTCGATCAAACCGTAGATATTATGAACCTGTAATGCACATGTAAGAAATGCAGACATTTACTCCACATTGAACTCAGACGATGCCCCGCTGAAGTCACTCTTGTGGCCGCTCAGGGCCTTAGCCGTCCCATGGTGGAGGATTCTGTACGTCCCTGCAGCGGCGGACTCGTTGATGTCCCACGAGATCGTCGCATGGCTGTGTGCGGACAGCGTCCACGGCCTTACGGTTGAGCGAAGCATCCCCCCCCCGCACCTATCCCAATAGAACTTTGTGTCCCAGTCTCCGTCTGTCAAAACAGTCACCCACCCGCCTCCATTGTCAGCGCCAACAAGAAAGCACCACACCGTCCGTCTTTTTTTGGACCTCAAGGAACGTGCCCTCACTGCGGACGTTGTTGCGGGGGCTGGCAGACCAAAACACTACGGAGACAGTGTCGCCTCTCTTGTACGATGCCGCAGCATCTACTCCGTGATGAAAACACTCCGATTTCTTACCTGTGACGACGTCGCCAAACTTGGACCCGCTTGGGACTGTGTCCTCGACAACGGGAGTCATGAAGTTAAGCTGCTGCTTGATCATGTTAGGGGGGGGAGGTCCTGCAAGCGGTAAGGACGTTCCGCAAGACTTGCGAACCCGAGGGAGTCAAGGCGCCGTCGTTGATGTCACTGGCGAGGGACTGGAACAGCTGAATGTAAGCGGACAGAGTGTGCGGGCCAAAGATGGTCGAGGCACCCTCGTAGCGCTGGATCTGGTACTCCTCTGCGCTGATAAGGACACAATGTCTGCACAGCACTACCGAATGTTGTGATGTAGTCTGAGTAAGTATTGGCCAGCCCAGCAATCACGACATACTTGCAGCCATGCAGCGCAGACTTGACAGCATCCCGCAGCCGCCTCCCCGCCACTGGCGGGTCAATACAAAAGTGCCAGCGCAAGTCAACTTGTTGTCAGCTCTCCAGGCACTCCCAGAATAGCAAGCTGGCCAATCTTCAGAATCTGTACGGGCACGATGGACGGCTGCCAGGGGTAGGGAAAGTTGACTTCGCCCGTAGGCAGCAAAACCTCGCAGGCGTCAGGAGTCGGGGCATCGGCTTGACTAGTGGCGGCTTACCGGCTTAGGGTGCTGGCATTCTTCCATTTCCTTTGACGGCTTCCTGATGAAGTTGCGAACGTGGTTCCAGAACGGATTCCCTTTGACGTCCCCCTGAAAGAAATTGAAAGCACCGACGCCATCGGTTGTCCCAGCCGCAAAACTCAAGCCATCAATCAAATGGACACGCTCAAAACCTGAATCCCATGGCGGGCTTGCACGTCTTGACCGTCTTTCCGTTGAAGTTGACCGACACGTTGGTCATGTCCACCCACATATGCCGGAAGTCGACAGTGCCCGACAGCTCGTCGCCATCAGGTGCCTCAAACAGCTCCCGCGCCTTCTCGAACTGACGCGAGCCGATGATCCACGTAGACTCGAAATGATCTTTACCCTGTGCGGTCATTTCTCGCTGCGGGCGGCCGTACAGGGCCGCGCCCGACGCAAAGCTCGTTCTTGCCCCCGCACGTTGACGTGTTGAAGTCGCAGGGGAGCCCGGTGTCGAGACAAAAGGTGCCCATTATGTTAGGAGACACATCACCCTAGGCTGGTCAAACGCGGGAAAGTGCGGCGGAGAGTGAGGACGCACGAGATTGGTGCCGAAGAAAGCGGCGACAAAGGGTCCGGTGCCGGGGAGAGCGTCTGGGTTGACGTGCTTTTCAAACATGTACGACGCGGCGCCCTTGTTGTCGCCGCTAATGAGCTGATTTGAATTGTTCATTGCGGTGCAATGCACAGCAAACCAATTCGCAAGACCGACGGCAACGCCGTCAGTGGTGGAGAACTTGACCTGCGCAAAGGTGGAGTCAACGTTGCCGTCGAAACGGGCGCGCTCTTCGGCAGGGTTGTTTAAATAAGCCGAGGGGCTGCGGTTGATGGATGAGTTGAAGAGCGTCGAGGAGGAGAAGTGCATCCGTCCGTCGGCGACGTTGTTGTGGGCTCGAACAATGGACCTGACAATGCCGTCGACAATGACGTCAAAGTTCTCTGATTGGAACCCTCTTGTGGTGAGGTCAAAAAGAACGTATTGAAGGTATCCTCCAGGGCCACTGGGTGCGGTGAGATCAGGGGTAGGGGGGGGTGCCTGTGGGTGTGGATGCCAGAGAGGCACACGTTCTCCTCGGTGTAGAGGTCACCGAATATGGGCCTTAGCTTCGCAACAACCTCAAGTTTGACGATTTGAGAAACCATGCCAAGGTCTACGGACACGAAAGCGACGCGTTTTTGCGTGATCTTGTCAACGACAACGAACGCTGTGCAGTGAGGCCAACGTATGTAGAACTGCAGATGATTCAAGATGGATCCATAGGCTGTGAAGGGCACCTCGTGAACGAAGGCGAAAATGGATCCCATGAGCAATTTGAGTGGCTTGGGCATATCCCATCATGACGAGGTCCGCAGCTGGCCCCGTCACATCTGCAGTTCCTGTTCCAACCTGCAGATTCAGTGGTGTCGCAGCGAAATGAAGAACTTGGAAATCAACTGCCATGGCACCGAGAACAGCGACAAGCAGGACGATCTTGACCCAACTCATGACAGAAAAACAATGCGCGTATCAAAATGAATGCGGTCCCATGAAAAACAACTTTACGAGTTTGCTTCTAAAACGACAATAAGCCAAGTTACTGGCTTCCCACATTCCCACCACGGTTGCCTCCACGACCACGGCGACGGTTGCGATTTCTACCGCGGCGGCCGCGTTCGCCTGAAGCAGCGCCGTTGGACGGAGCCGCCTCGACTTTGCCTTCGTCGTCATCCTCCTCCTTCTCCGCAGCAGCTTCGGCAGGAGCAGATTCCTGCGACGCAGGAGGAGAGTCCATAGCAGCTGCAGGTTCAACCTTCGCAGCCTCCTCCACTGGAGACGGAGCTTTGGCCTCGGCAATCAACTCAGCAGGCACCTCAGATGGTTCTGCGCTATCAGGGGTGCCATGTGACTCAAAACCAAGGATGTGGTGAGTCACAAGTTCCGAAACAGTGGGGCGGTCAGCCAACCCTGGGAGTAAGAACATGTGCCAAGTCAGTGACCTTTTGCCACAGCACTCTCGACATGCTTCCGCTTGAGAGCTTCAGTGGTTGCTTGCAAAGCAGGGCTCCCTTCTGCAGGATTTAGCACAGCATTGCGTCCAGAACCCTTGAGAATGTTGAGATGGACAAGCTCGTCCGCTCCGCGTCTGCGACCCAGCTGCTTGCCGAGGGCGTCCTGAGCTTGATGTCGCTTCAGTTCGTCCTGCTTCACTTGAAAACTTGCTGAAGAGTCAAGATGAGCACGTCGAGATGAACTCTTGATAATGTGGCGCTGGACCAACTCTTCGGGGGGCGGACGATGCTGAAGCTCCTTCTTCAGAGACATTTCGATGTGGTGACGCTTCAGCTCCTCTTGTTGCGCCTGTAACTGCGCCGGGCCGTCTGCCCATCGTTACAACATCGAAAACTCGCACAACAACCCTTCATGATGTTGAGCTGGACGAGTTCCTCCTTCGTGTGGCGTCTCTCAAGTCCCTTTCGGAGCACATCCTCAACGTGGTGCCTCTTCAGCTCTGCGACAGCCTCATGCTGCGACACAGGGCCCTCTGAGGATGTCAGGAGAAAACACAGTATGGAAAACCAGGCAAGATATGCTTCTGGACGAGCTCCTCCTTTGAGGGGCGGTGATCCAGCCCCTTCGTCAAGTTCTCCTCAACTTTTTGCCACTTCTGCTCCGTATCAGGGCCTTCTGCTGAAATGAGATCAGCAAGGACTCTCGCATTACCGTGCAGGATGTGCTTCTGAACGAGTTCCTCCTTCGAGTGGCGCTGCTCAAGTCCCTTCTTTAAGTGGTCCTCGATATGGTGCTTCTTCAGCTCAGACACAGCTTGCTTCATGCCATCAGGGCCCTCTTCACGAGTGAGAAAGGACACAGGAGCAGATGGGACCGTGCATGATGTTCAGCTGCACAAGCTCATCCTTCGTGTGGCGTTGCTCGAGCCCCTTCTTCAAGTGATCCTCCACATGATGCTTCATCAGCTCCGCCTGCTTCGCCTGGAGATGGGGAGGTCCGTCTGAATCGTCACTGCACGTGCTGCACTGAGCACCTTTCATAATGTTCTTCTGGACCAACTCGTCTTTGGTCGGGCGGTGCTCAAGGCCTTTCTTGACAACATCTTCAACATGATGCTTCTTGAGCTCCTCTTGCTTCGCTTGCAAGTGAGCAGGGCCATCTGCTGCATGAGAAGGCTCCAACGACACAAACCCTTCATGATGTTCATCGCAACGAGCTCGTCCTTGGAGTGCCTGCGAGAGAGGTCCTTCTCAACCTTGGCGGCAACGGCCTTCACAGGGGTCTCAGATTGAGCCTCAACATGGACAGCTTTGGTTCCTCCTGTCGTGGTCCCGCGTAGAATCGAGATTTGAGCAACAGCATCATTCCTCTTGATGGTAAGTTGGACAGGCGTGCCCTTGGGGCCCATGACAAGCTTCGCGATCTGCACTGTCATACACAGCAAAACTATTCATTGACATCAGCAACGGTCAACGATGCCACCGGCTTCCCATCGACGGCTTTAAGAACGTCTCCATTGCAGAGGAGCCCTTGGCTCCCAGCTGGACCTGCCGGATCGACATGAACGAAGACCCTTTGGTTTCCAATAACGTCAACACGAGCTCCAATGCCGCCAACTTCAGGAGATTTGGCTGTCTTGGCCGGGTCGGGTTTCGAGACTGCGGTCACGACGTTCTTCACTAGGGTGGCCGATTGATGAAACTTTGAGGCCGCAGACCCTCCACGAACAAGGTTCACGAGTTTGCGTTCTCCTGTACCATTCTTGATGATAGTGATAGCGATCTGTGAGCCAATATCTCCTTTGATCATAGGGGCTACTTTCTCGATCGAGTAGCCAGCGCAACCAACACCGTTGACGGCAATGAGAATATCTCCAGTTGCAATTTGCCCGGACTCTGCTGCAGCACCACCAGCAACAACGCTCTTCACACAAAGATTGGAACGCTCAAGAACAAGATTAACTCCAATGCCAGCAGACATGAAGGGAATTCAGAGGAAACTTTTCCACCACAAATTTTAAATTAACAATTTAAACAATGTATTTAGAGCGACTATATTAATATTTTTTGCATTGATCGAGGACACTGTGTATTGCATCGACTGGTCCCAATGACTACTGTTTCCGCTTGTACTTCTGGCTCGCGATGTGTCTGCGATGGATTCAATGCGATCTTCTCAGTCGACAATAACTAAACCATGATCGACTTGATTCGCATAGTCGGAAGCACACGCTAATAAAGTGGTCCTGTTGCCATGCATGTTGACATCAGAGACATCGAAGCAGATTTTCTTGTCAGAAGCAGTGTTCGAAGACGAGAGAGCCCGTCCTCTCTCTTCTCCTCTGCCGCCCGTTTCTGGCCCCCTTTTGCCCTCTCTTTTTCTGCATCAAGAGATCCCTCGTCCAACGCTCTGTGGTCGCGCTCTGCTGACGATTGAAAACGGACATTGCGCTTATGCTGACCTTGTAATGATCGTTATGGTCGACTCTTTTGCTGTAGCGATTCGATGACATTCGCTGCAGGATTACCCGACGTCTTACGCTTGCATGGGCTCCAGTCACAGGCGCGCACACGGAGGTAGGAGGGGTCAGCAGGGAGGGTGGGGACATGGCGGCAGCTGGGGACCGATGTCGGACTATCGGATTGATTGCTTATTTTATTATCCTCTAGTTCAAAACTCATGCACTTGTAGACCCTTTGCCCTTTTTCATGGTTCTTTTTAATGCATCAAAATAGTCCTTAGCGTGCTTTCGAGATGCCTCTGCTTCGTTGTCGATTTCTTCTTTCGACAGCTCCGAGCGAGAAGATAATGGCCCAAGCGAGCTTGCAATACATTGTGTCGCCACAGCCCTCTCCAACGCATACGTATCAATGTAAGCTTCCGCAACTGTCGGCGCAAACACAATTGCTCCACGGTTTGGAACTATGATTATCCGATGGGAGAGGTCGTCGTCGTTGAGATCAGTTACGCAGTTCATGAAGCTCTTGACGTAGTGCATTTCTCTTGAAAGCCTTGTCGCTTCTTCGTTCAGAGGCAGCAACTTCGCGCCTTCGACCATTGACAGCGCCAAAACATGAGGGCTTTGAACAAAAAACATAACCTTGTGATATGGGCTGTCCGCTGACGCCCTGGAGTGCAGCTTCACAAAATCAACGTCTACTTCGCCATCACCGTCAAGATTTCGACCGTCCCCGTTGACGACAAGCAACTTATCCTCCGAAATCTCAAGGGAATGAAGGCCCTTGGGAGCAACATAGAATTGGTCAAAAGTCCCGGGTACTTTGGCACTGAAGAATCCCCTATTTCCCTTTCGAATGCCATGATGTACTGCAAGCAGGTGAGAAGAAGCCAAATCATCCCGAACGGCAGAGCCATCAGCTTCATCCTTCAAAACAGAAAGGACATCGACAAGCTTATCGCCAGATTGCAAAGCTTCACCAGCCTTGTAGTAAAAGCTACCGAGAAAACCGTCTGTAGGAGAATTAACATTCAGAACGAAGTCTTCAGTCTCGATTTCACACACTGTTTCGCCTTTCGAAACCGCCTCGAAGGGCTTCTTCAGCCATTTGTTTACCTTGAAGCCGTCTCGAGACATATCTTGGTCAATATCTGGGGCAGTGATGGAGCACTTGACATTGGATGCCACCGAACAAAGTCGCCGTACAGGACGGGTAAGTCTCCGCAGCATAACAGATGATTTTAGAGTAATTCTTTTTATTTTGGCGCCACAAGGCAAATTCGAATTTGGCGGGGTTTCTTGGCGCGATGATCGTGACGATTGAAGGAAATATTGCAGCTGGCAAGACAACTCTCATAGTCGCTCTTGAGAAATACACAGGATACAGGGTGATGAAATTCTCTGCTTTCATAATGGCTAAGGTTTTCGTCGAGCCAACCAAGGAAAACCCATACTTGAGTCTCTTCTATGACAACCCGAAGAAGTATGGCCTGACGATGCAAGTCTGGTTCCTTTTCCAGCGCTACAGGACGTATCTTGAGGCTCTGGAGTACCTTACGCACCACAGTTTATCTTTGATGAGGTGCACTGATCTCTCAGAAACTGGCGTTCTTCTAGACCGATCTATATTTAGTGACCTCGTCTTCGCTCGCAAGAACTATCTCGATGGAAACATTTCATCTGAAGGATTTCAGTACTACCTGCGCCTTCGCGATGCCCTCTTGGACGGCCTCCCTCTCCCTCACGTCATGGTGTATTTGGACGTGTCGCCTTCCGAATGCTACCGCCGCATCGTAGAAGTCCGCAAGAGAGTATTCATTATGCATATGAAATAATTCTCCAAGGAGTGCGAATTAGGCATCCCCCCCCACTACATCAACGGCCTCCACGAGTGCTACCAGGCCCTCACCAGCTCTCCCGCAGTCGCTAAGACTCACGTCCTGAGCGTCCCCTGGGAGAGTTTTGGTCGCACTGATGACGTTGCCGTATTATTGTCTCAAGCCATCTCCGCAGTCAGCGCGAGCCCCGCCGACATCGAGCGAAAGACTTTTTCGGAGATGTCTTCAAAAATATTTGTCATCCTCATACCCGCAGCTTCACTGAGGATGCGATTGCGGATTTAAAGCGAAATGTCTTCATGCCGTCTGGGTTTGTCGACCACTTGCGAGAGTTTTTGGAGCCGGATGCGCCCATCATCACTCGAACGGGCGTGTCTACTCGCATCACAGCACCACCCATGAAGTGCTGAACATCAAGCCGAACGGTTTGTATTTTTAAGAGTCCCCATGTACGTTTATGAACACATCACACACCCGTTGATAATTCTTTTAAAAACAAAAGGCCATCAACCGCGCTAAGAAAATCCCAGCCACCCTCCCTACGCAGTCATCACGCGCGTCAAAGAGAACGACAATCCCTCGTCGGGACTTTTGTCGACGCTCGTGAACTCTCCTTTCCTCGTCGCTTGTCAAATTTAAAATGCGCGCAATGGTCGCGACGAGGGCTTCGTCGTCTGTCTCCAAAAATCGGGTCACTGTCTGCTTGAGGTATCTGCGCGTCAGCCATCATTTCTAAAAATAGAACTCTGAGATGTGGTCGCCCGTCGCAGCAGCTTGCGCCTGACAGTCCCGGAGTTGCTCTTTTAAAAAAGACGCCTCTTTTAAAAAAAGCACTTGCATCCCCTCCGCGTCCCTCAGCGCCGCCGTCAGCACCCCCACCTGCGTCCGCAACGCGTCTACTTCTTCACTTCGCTTCGTCTCCAATAATATTTCTGCAACATCAG
Organism: Verrucomicrobiaceae bacterium; assembly: GCA_027487435.1. Taxonomy (GTDB): domain Bacteria; phylum Verrucomicrobiota; class Verrucomicrobiia; order Verrucomicrobiales; family Akkermansiaceae; genus UBA956. The sequence goes on from JAIYDP010000114.1 coordinate 11,605, forward strand.
ACATCAATCAATTCTAAAAATAGAACTTTTAAGCACACCCGGGCTGTCGTCGCCAACATCTTCCCTCGCCCCCTCGGCCACTACGCCCTGCCCCTGCCCCAAATTTAAATTTGAATTTAAATTCAAATTTAAATGGGAGTCCTCCAGTTGTCGCACGCGCACGCGAAGCGCCTCCGCTTCTGCAGCCTCCCTTCCCGCCGCTGCGCGTAGGGCTGCTATCACCCCCTCCGCCTCCGCCAGAGACGCCTCAGCCCGCCTCAGCGCCTCTGCCAACGCCGCCTTGTCTTCGGCCCTGAGACAAAAATAGAATTGACATCACGAACCTCTCAAAAACTCGTTCGCTGCGGCAACCCGCTCAGACTCGCGTGCGGTTTTCAGACCCTCCAACTCCGCCGCATCGTTCTCGCGCGCAGCCTCGGACGCACGCGCAGCCTCCCGCACCTTCTCCTCCCGCGCCACCGCCTCAGCGAGCGCCTTCGCCGCATCCTCGCGCGCGCGCTCCCACTCCGCCTTCTCGCGCGCGTGCTCCGCCTTCGCCGCATCCAAGAGCCGCTTGAAGCCGTCTGCGGCGCGCGCAGCGTCGTCGTCCTTGTCCCCCCGCGCGCGGAGGACGCTCTGCGCCTTGGCTTTGTAAGCCTCAAATCGCGCCTGCGCTTCCCCGAGGGCGCGCGTCAGTTCCTCCACGCGCAGCTCCTGCGCCGTCAATTCGAAGCGCATCAAAAATAGAAATAAAGTTAAAAGAGAATGTGGTGGCGCGCATACGGCGGCCAGGCGAGCTCTGGCGGCCTCGGCGCGCTCCGCTTCGATCGCACGCGCGAAGTCTTCCGTCGCGGCAGCCTCCTTTGCGCGGGAGGAATCTGCGGCGCGGAGGGTTGCGTCGAGCTGCTGGCGCAGGGCGTCGAGGGCGGCCTCGGTCTCAGCTTTCTGCGCCAATACTTTTTTAACGTATGCTTTTGATTTCTCCTGATGGTGTCAGCGTTAAAATTAAAAGTTGAGCTGACTTTAAGCTCTTCCTTTTCAGCCGTTGACATCGCAATTGCTCGCTTCGCTTCGTCGATGACCTGCGCCATCGCGCGCTTCTCCAAGAGGGCATCCTCCAGTTTCTTTTTGGCCTCCGCTTCGCTTCGCTTCGCTTCTTTCAGCTCAACTTGAAGCCCCTCTTCGCGGCGCCGACACTCAGTCGCATCCCGCTCGAGCCCGTCAAGCGCAGCCTTCGCTTCGTTTCGGGCCGACGTGACCGCATCCAAGCTGGCGTTTAGTTTAGAGACCTGGTCCTGCAATGCATCCACCGCTTCGCTTCTCTTCGCTTCAGAAGACTCGATAAGACTTCGCAGCGCAGTCATTTGGCCTTCTGCTCCCTTCGCTTCGGCCGAAACACCTGCAGCCGCGGCATTGCAGGCCGAAATAATGCGCTCGTTAAATAGTGAAAAAGAATTTTCTGCGAGGCCTTTTAGAGCACCCGCAGCTGCTGCGCAGTCCCTCCACAGCGCCTGCAACGTCAGCCGCAAAAATAAAGAAAAAGAACCTTCACGCTCCTACACAGCTCCATCAAAGAACACATCATCTCTTTGGACCGCAAGTCCCTCTTTCGAAAGGCCACCAACTCCCCAGAGGCCGCGTCAAAGTTTCGCTCGGCCTCAGCCACCCTCTCCTGCAGCGCCGACACTTTGTCCTGCCACGCCATCACATCGTTTGATGGCGGCGTCTGCTCACTCGAGAGGTCGTTCAATGGCGCCACAACTGCAACTGCGCGACCTTCAGCAGCAGCGGGACCCAAACTGAGCGACTCCCTTCGCTTCGCTTCGTCCAAAAGCTTGCCGCTAAGTTCTTCCACTTCCGCCTTCAGCGCCACAGCCAGCGCCTTCGCGTCGTCGCGCTCCACCTTCACCCCATCCGCTGCCTCTTTGAGAAGCCCTGCCGCCGCTGAGGCTGCCGCAAGTTCACCCAACAGCCGCTTGACGTCGGCGTGAGCGGTGGCCGCCATCGCAGCTTGCGAGTTGGCGGCCTCAAGCTCCAGTGCGAGTTGGTCAATGCGCGCCATCGCTTCGTCAAGCGCCTCCGACGAGTCCCCCCACCCTTCAGACGACGATGCAACGGCCGTAGCCGCATCAAGAGCCTCCCGTAGCTTCGTCGCCTCGGCTGCAGAGTCGACAAGCCGCTTCTCCGCAGCCTCACGGGCGCCGACTTCAACCTCGAGCAGCGCCCGGAGGGCATCCGCATCCGCGGCGGCAGACGCGAGCTGCTCGCGTAAAGAGTCACAAGATTCTTGAGGTGCAGCTTTCTCAACTTGGGTGCGGGTTAAAGAAGCCTCCGTCGAGAAATCCCCCGTCGGGAGGGTGGGGCCAAACGAAGATCGTAGGGTTTCTAACTCGCCCTCCAACTCTCGAATGCGAGTCTGGGAATGCTCGGCTTCCTGTGCTCGGGCTTGACGCTCAGACGCGAGTTCCTGCCGCAAGGCAATTTGAGCGGACGCCGCAGTCGCAAACTGTTGTGCTGCGCGCTTCACAGCGTCCTTCAGCTCACTCACGTCCAAAGACAGCTTCCTTTCCCTTTCAGACGACGCGAGAAGCGCCTAGTCATGAGTAAGACGAAGGCGACGAGTCTTACTTTAGAAAAGTGGGAAAATGTGAGTCCTGTTTCGTTTGCGAATGCCTTCTTCAACTCGAGAACAGACTCTCCGAGACTTCGAGCCTCCAATACGTTAGAGAAGAAACGACACGAAGAGAACCATTATCTTAGAGGTCTGCATGGAGGCTTGTACGGTGGACAACTTGGTTGCGAATTTGCGCTTCTCCTCAGTCCCTTCTGCCATTTTCTTTGACAGGAACTCCTTGGCTTTTCGCTTCACATCATCTATTTGCTTCTCCTTCTCCTTGATTGCATGGTCCCTTTCTCGCAACAAGCTTTTCAGGGCAGCTATTTCTTGTTCAGTGCTGGTCGCCATCTGCTCTAAAAAATATTGTTTAACCTTGCTTTTGGCGGGAATGATGAGGGAGAATTTGGTTTCTGAAAGACTGGCCATGAAGGACACGAAAGCAATGGCTGTATCATCAGCCCTCTCTTCATTGAATCTCCAACCCATTGAGTTCTTCAAACGTTCTCTCGCCCTGACTGGACCAGACTAAACGTGCTAAGCACGGAAACCGTAGGTTCCTTGCGAAACGCTGGATGCCATGTCACGGTAGTAGAGTCTCTTCTTTAATGACAACGAAGACATGGTCGCAGTGTTGCTCATGGTTCAGGGATATGTCTTGGGGCGCATCGAATCAGCGTCTTGGTCAGATTGTCTCTCAATTTTTGACTCCAGCAGTCCACACGTCTGCGTCCACACAGCCCTTGGCTGGATTCTCCAAGGTCAATGTCAAATCAGTGGCTATGTCGACCGATTCAAAGACGGACGCGTTGTTAACCCCTCTTGGAAAAGCAAGCAGCACCCCGCTCTCTGCGAAGACAACGCAGCCACAGCTTAGGCTTCAATCCAACGTGGCTTCCGATTTGTCTACACCCAGGGCCATGGATTCCTCCATGGCAGTTAAACGCGGACGAGACATTGCCGACGAAGACTTTTTTGATGATGTGGACGTTGACAACCTTGTCACCCCCCCTCTCCCCTCTCTCATCACTCAGCTCATGTCTGTCGAGCGTAGGCCTGTTGTCACTTCGTCACCTTTTCCTCCACAACCGTCGGTCTTGGTCATTCAGAGGGGGTTGTAACTGACGCTGCAGGACGACCTCTACGCGCAGCGCGCGCGCGTTTCAAACCAAATGTGCTCCGCTGCTGCGCGTTGTGTGACTCGTTAGTGCTGAGCTGCAGCGGAAGCTTGAAGACATCGATCGAGCCATCACATCCAGCGTCCTCGAGACTCGGCGGGATTCCAACGCCAACCTCGACCGCCCGCTTCCGTTTACTTTTTCGGAGATGTCAAACTCGTTTGAGACACCTCGTGCGCAGAGGATTGACCCCCCCACGCCAATGTCTCGCGTGGACACGGCGATGACAATATCTCGAGCGAACACGTCAATGAGCACCGCATTCACAGCGCCGACGATTCGATCATCAACGCCGTCGTTCGACGCTGCGCGCGTCGAGCGCGAGCCGATTGTGTTGGAGCCCGCGCCAATTGCGACCCCAGGAGTCATGGCCATATCCGACCGACGTTTGTATCGTCGCACGCGCGATTGACGCCGCAGCGGATCCTCGTCGGGAGCATTACGCCAAGGACTCGTTTTTGTGGACGACGGAGATGCTGACTTTAAATCGGGACATTTTTGGAAATAAGTCGTTTCGTCCGACGCAGAAGGAGATCATCAACGCGACGCTTGACAAGAAGGACGTGTTCGTGCTGATGCCGACAGGGGGGGGCAAAAGCCTCTGTTATCAGGTGCTTGGAGACGCCGAGGATCTGACGCGGCAGCTCCCTTCTATCATGAGCCGAGGGGTTGCGGTCATCATCTCGCCGCTTCTGTCGCTAATCCAAGACCAAGTGTCGTCCCTCCAAAACAGCTTCGGCATCCTCGCGCGTTGTCTCAGCGGGACTCAAGACGGCGAAGAGACGCGGCAGACAATGCGCGGTGGCTTTTTTTTGTTTCAAATATTTACCTCTGATCAGAAATGAGGGCTTTGATCAGACTCCCTGAGCCACATTATTTGAAAATGATTTATATCACACCGGAGAAGATTGTCAACTCACAGGCGACGTTGCAACTTTTGAAAGACCTACACCAAAATAACCTCTTCTCAAGGTCAGCCCCCTCCCCCCGTCCCCCTCGTCTGACCCTGGTAAGGATTGTCATTGATGAAGCGCATTGTGTCAGCGAGTGGGGCCACGACTTCCGCAAGGACTACCACAGCCTTGGCTCCCTCCGTAAGACCTTCCCGGGCGTGCCCATCATCGCCCTGACGGCAACGGCGACGGCGAGGGTGCAGCAGGACATCATTTCTTCCCTTCGCATTCCGGACTGCATCACCTTTAAGACATCATTCAATCGGAAGAACCTCAGGCACGACCCATTGCAGGAAGTCTCACCCATAAATAGATATGAGGTCCGCAAGAAGGAGAAGGGCTTCTTCGAGGACATTGCGTCATTCATCAAAACAAAGTACCCCCGCGACTCAGGCATCGTCTACTGCCTCTCCAAAAAGGACTGCGATGACGTCGCGGAGAAGTTGGCGGCGATGGACGTGAGGGCGCGGGCGTATCACGCGGGCATGGACAAGGACGACCGCGCGCACGTGCAGAACATGTGGACGCGAGATGAGATCAACGTCGTGGTTGCAACCATTGCCTTTGGAATGGGTGCGTTGATGGGGAGTGGGTCAATGATTTGGGAGGGCATGGATTTCGGTATTGCTGATAGGGGCAGGGATTAATAAGCCTGATGTGCGGTTTGTTATTCACTACTCCATGCCAAAGTCGATTGAAGGATATTATCAAGAGAGCGGCAGGGTGACATCAAATTGACAGTCAGCTGATGCGTCCAGGCCGGTCGTGATGGCTCCATCAGCCACTGCATTTTGTATTTTTGCTACGGCGACAAAGCCAAACTTGAACAGATGCTCGTTCGTGAGGCGACATCAAACGGCACATCAGCGGCGATGTTGGACACGCAGCGGGAGAACATCCTCCGCATGGCGTCGTACTGTGAAAACACAGTCGATTGCAGACGCTCACTCCAGCTCGAAGTTTGGCGTCACCATCAGCGCGCTAACAACTTCAAGTATTTTGGGGAGAAGTTTGCGCGGGACCTTTGCAACCGCACGTGCGACAATTGTTTGCGTGGCGAAGTTTTTGTTGCTCGAGACATCACGCAGCATGCCAAACAGATCGTAGAGCTGGGTGCGCCGCTCGTGAGGGGATTCTGACGCGCAGTCAAGCACATTGGCGCGCGCAAGAGCCTCAACTACCTCCTCCAAGTCTACCGCGGCCAGAATACGGCGGACATTCGAAATAATGGGCACACATCAGCACCACATTACAAGGCTGGTTGATGGGGGCTGGAGCGCGCGCTGATGCCTGGTAGGGGCCGAGTTTTCGAAAACGGAGCTTGAGAGGATCCTCCGTCATCTCGTTTATTTGAAAATCCTTTCGGAGGAGGTCGTTTGCAATGCGCAGGGCTTTATGCACCAAAACGTTAGGGTGGGTGCGCTCAGTTTAGCTCCGCCCACTGCCGCAGGTGGGCCCAAAAGGCTATTCTGTGTTGATGGGCCAAATGACCGTCACTCTCCCCCTTCCGGACCGCCCGAAAAAGCCATCAAAGCCCACCGAAGAGGAGAAATCAAGGCCCGAGCCATCCAGCACAACCGCAGGCGCAGCTGCTCCTGCCGCAACCGCAGCCACCTCAGCCGTAGAGTGAGCCCCCTCCCTCTGTAACAATTCGCTCACCCCCGTCCCCTCTCTGCCCCAGCTCCGACAGCTCCGACAGCGACGACGCTGAGCTCTCCCTCGACCAGCGGCGGCAACTTTTGGACCTCCTCCTCGCGGAGCGCCATCAAATCCTCGTGTCGAGCTCCGATAAGAACATGAAGCCGAACCACATCTTTTCGAACCAGCAGCTCCGCGAAATGACAAAGCTCGCACCCAAATCCGTCGGCGATCTCGCCAAAATCTCCGGTGTTGGGTCCCGCCGCATTTCGACTTTTGGCAAGCGCTTTGTCGACGTCATTCGAAAGTTTGTCGGCGCGGAGGGCGGCGCGGCGGAGGCGCAGGTCGTCGAGATTTCGAAATCGCCGTACTTCGCGTCATCTCAAGGGGGGGGGGTTTGGGAGGATGGGGGGAACGCCCGGCCCCAAGCGCCGGAACCGCCGGCGAAACGCGCGAGGGTGTTTGAGGACGTGGAGGCGCTGCTTGACGAAGAGGCACAGATGATGGATGAGGACGATTTCAGGGGGGGGGGGTACGGTGGAGATGGGTCCTTTTCTAACGTACACAGCGAAGCTTTTAAATTAAGGAAGAAGTAGACGCTGTTATATGCCAAATTGCGACCCCTCCCCCCCTTGGGGCGCTTCACTGCGGCGGGAGTACTTTACAAATTCAAAAACGCGCAAAAACTACTTCTTCGGCTTAACAGCCATGAATGGTCTTCTTTTAGCCGCCGCCTCAATCTTCGCCCCCTCTGTCTCCTCCTCGCGCACGCGCTTCGACTTCTCTCGTCAGCTCCCCCCCCCCCCCCAGACGGGACCCATTTTGTTTGAAAATTTTCGAGCCGCAAATATATTGTCCCCCCC
>JAIYDP010000209.1 GCA_027487435.1 Verrucomicrobiaceae bacterium
CCTGTTTGAATAAAAAAAGAGTAGAACGTCTCCGGATGACTCCGACGTCCACGAGAACGAAGAGAAGCCTGACAATCGAGATGTGAAGCATCCACTTCCTATCTGTGACTGTGAACAAGAGGATTCGCTGGCTTTGTAGATGAAGTCAGCATTTGCTTCTGTGGAGTAGGCTATGTCGAAAGAAATTCGACTGCTCGACTGAGAGGACCGGATTCTAAAAAAGCAGTTCATGTTGTTGTCGTAGCGTCCAAAAGAGGGGAACACATAAGAAGATGTGACGTCTGCGTTGATGATTCGAGACGAGTCACTTGAGGAACAATAGAGGGAGGAGGTCCTCAAGTTTGAAACTTGAAAAGATGGAGCGATCTGAACTGCGCCTTCTGAGACGAGACGAACGTAAACGGGGCTCCATGCATTGGAGAAAAAGGAGGTTGTTGAGTTTCCTGACAGTCTTGCGGTGTAGCAGCTTGGTCCAAGAGAAAGCAATGAGCAACTTGCAGAATTTGCAATGTAAATGAAACTGACGCCTGGTTGAGTGTTGTACGAGATGTCAAAAGAGACGTACAGACTGTACCAGCCGACAATGTTCCAGCTGCAGTCCATGTTGTCCTCATGCCTGGAGCCGTTCGGAGGAAACTGAAACGATGTCAGATGCGAAGAACTTATGTATCTCTCTGTTAGATTCAGAGCACAGGACGGCGTCAGCGAGGAACGCATGTTTGATATTTCAAAACTTGAAACTAATGTCTGCGAAGGATTGGGAATAAATAGGAGGCAGAGAGTACTCGAAGATGAGACTATGAAAGTGGAGGCGCTTCCGGACAGTTGGGCACTGTGACACTCTGGCCCCAAGTAGAGCAGGCAGCAGGTCAAGAAATCTCCCAAGTAAATGAAGCCAGACCCGATGGAGTAAGAGAGGTTGAAAATGATGCGGTGATTAGGACGAGACGTCGCTATCGTGAAAAGACAATTCATGTCGACACGGCTTGAGTAAGGGGGTGGAAACCGGAATGAAGTGACGTTGTCAGCATCTATTTGTCTTCGAGTGTGGTTTAAGGTGCAATACCCTGCTGTGGGCGATGCATGAAGATTTGAAATCACGAATGTCGGTGCAACAGAGGGAAAGTCGTTGAACAGAAAGCGAATGAAGACGTCGTGGCCTCTGGAGAAACTGGCGAAGTGGAGGATGCTCCGCCCGGAGAGAGCATGTTGGAAGTTGCTTGGACCAATGGCAGACTCCGTCTCAGAGACGTAAATGATATCTCTGCCAGCTTCGGTGTTGTATTCCAAATCGAATGAAATATGGCCACTGCTGGGAGTGAAAATTCTGATGACGCAGTCCGTGTTGTTGCCGAAGCTACCAGAGCGGGGGTAGCTCAAATAGGAAGTCGAGTCAGCGTTGATGGATGTTTCGGATCTGTTGAGGGGACAATCAGAAGTCAATACCCGCATATTCGAAATTGAGAAGACAGGTGCGAATGGAGCCGAGCCATCTGATACAAATCGGACATACATACTGCCTTGATATCGCTTCAAAAAATTTCGAACTCCAGACCCCTGATCATGTGGGTAAGAGAAACAGCGCTCCGCTTCGTAGTAGAGGTTACAAGTGACTGGGCTACCAACCAAAAGGCTACCTGAACTTGATAAATTGTAGGCAAGGTCGAACAGAACGAATTGATTGAAGCCTGGTGGCTGAATTGTAAACAAGCAAACAATCTTGCGGCCGAAGCTGGCCCATGAGGGGAAGACGAAAGAAGTGTCGGATGCGTTTATCAGGAGTGATGACGGCGGTAAAGGACATCTCGTCGTTGAAGGAAATCTATCCATGTTGGAGATTGAAAAAACGCTCGAAGTAGAAATGGAGCCGCTGCTGAGGAAGCGAAGGTGGAGGGTTCCAGGGTACGACGGCACGAACGACGAAGTGCCCACGTTGTAGAAAGAAGAAGTGTAGCAGTTGCCATTTATGTTAAAGGCACCACTGCACATGCTCTCGCTCGCAATGTAAATGGAGTCCCCTTGTTGGATATTGACAGCAATGTCAAACAAGATGAATGAGGATGAATTTGAAGTGTAAATGGTGAAGAAACAGTCCATGTTTCGACCGGGTTGAGACATACCGCCACGAATTTGAAAGCTTGTGGTCGTGTCGGCGTTGATGAATCTCTCTGAATGGTTCCAAAAGCAGTACGGAGTGGACGTCGATCGTAACAACGACAGTGAAAAAGCTGGCGCAAAAGCGATAGAACCGTCACTGACGAAGCGAAGGAAGACTGAGCCTGGAGTTGACGAGACAAATGACGTTGAATTTGAGCCCGACAGGCGGAGAGTGCTGCAGTCGTTGCCAACGACGGATGAATTGCAGGTTGCGTTGCTTGCAATAAACACAATGTCTCTGTCCTGTTGGGTGTTGTACACGATGTCAAAAGCAACAAAGAGGTTCGGATTCGAAGGTATGAGTTGGAAGAGGCAGTTCATGTTGTGCTCATAAGTTCCTGCGGAGGGAAAAGTCAGAGCCCACATTAAGCCGATGTAAATAGAACGGCGGTTGCTGCTCAGGGAGCAGTACGATGACTGCGATGAGGACCGCACACTCGAGACAGAAAACGCGTTCGAGGAGGTCACGACTTGATCGGTGATGAGGCGGAGGTAGACGGCGCCAGGTGCGGTGGAAGTAAATGCGGTGGTTGAAACGCCGGAGAGGCGCAACGAATGGCAGCTACTTCCGACTGAAGAAGCCGAACAAGTTGCTGCATTTGCGAGATAAATTACGTCATAGCCTTGCTCGACATTGTACGAGATGTTAAAGGAAACGAATAAAGAAGCGTTTGAGGGCCTGATGGTGAACAGACAGTCCATTTCGTTGTCGTACAATGTGTTGTTTGGAGGAAACGCGAAAACCGTTGTCGAGTCCACGTCAATTATTCTAAAAGAATTATTCCACCCGCAAGAATAGCCAGAAGATTGGCGAATATTTGTCAATGTCATCGCTGACACTGCTGTCGGGCCCTCCGATATGTAGCGGAGATGCACAAGTCCGGGATGGGTCGGAATCCAAGTACTGGACGCCGAGCCGGAAAGAGTTATGGCATTGCAGTTGATCGCTATGAGGGGTGCGAAGCAAGCGGCGGCGTTGGCGATGTAGATCTTGCCAGCCGCAGGAATGACGTAAGAGATGTCAAAGTGGACAAAGGACGTTAGGTTTCTTGAAAAGATGGAGAACAAGCAATCTTCTTTCTTCCCCGTGGAGAGAGCTGGGAAGGAGTAGGACAGTCTTGAAGTGGCGTCGATCAGCCGAAGGGTGTTGCTGTACGAGCATTCGGAGGTTTGGGGCATTGCGCGCACGGAAAAGAGAAAAAACGCTGGAGCAAAGGACACAGAGCCATCCGTAACGAGCCTTAAGTAGACTTTTCCAGGATGCGTTGGAATGAACACGGTTGAGTTGGAGCCAGAGAGGCGATGGGTGTAGCAGCCACTACCGACAGTTGATGGGCGGCAGACTGCGTCATTTGCAATGTAGATGTAGTCAACTCCTGGCTGGGTGTTGTAGTGTAAGTCGAAGAGGATCAGCGACGAAGCATTAGGAGAGTAGATCGTTACGAGACAGTCCATGTTGTGGCTGTAGAAGGATCCGTTGTACGGGATTCTGTAGAACGGATTCCTGTCTGCCAGAACATGATGGGCCAAGTTTCCAGCCAGCGAGCAGTAAGGAGACGGGGAGACTGACCGTAGGTTTGAGATTCTAAAGGCCGGCGCGTAGGACACGGCTGCGTCGGTTGTGAGCCTCAAGTAGATGATTGGAGCAGTAGACTCAATGCGAGCAACGGACGTGCCTGTGTATTCACTGATGCTGCAGGTGGGGCCAATACTTGATGGCCCACATGTCAGTGAGTCCCCAAAGAAAAGAGTATCCTGGTGTTGCTCAAGGTTGTATGCTAAATCAAAGGAAATGCCATGACTTGAGTCAGATGTCCTGAAGGTGAATAGACAGTCCATGTTGTGACCATAGCGGCCTGAGGAAGGGAACGTGAAATTGATCAGAGAATTAACGTCGATCAGCCGATCTGAGAACCCGAGAGTGCATGAGACATTGATTGCCCTCAAGTTTGTGATGGTGAACCAAGGTACAACCGTTTGATAGTTGTCGGAGACAAATCGGACATAGAGAGTCTCCGACAGGGAGGAAATCTGGGCCGAGGACTCTCCCGAGTACCAGTCCATGAAGCATCTATACCCGACATCGGACATTGCACATAAAGAAGCGTCCGCCACGAAGATGGCATCAGCATAATGGGAGTTGTAAGAAAGGTCAAAGAAGACACGAAAACCCAAGCGGGACGTCCGAATTGTGAATAAGCAGTCCATGCGGCCTGTTGACGGTGGAAAGGTGAAAGAGCTTGTGATGTCAGCGTTGAGAGAACCTTCGGGAAGTCTGAACGGACAGAATGTCGTTCGGGAACGGATATTTGAAACAACGAATGCAGGCGCGTACGAGATGGAGCCATCTGATACAAAGCGCAGATGGATGGTGCCTGGTTTAGTCGAATTGAAGCCTAGGGAGGAGTTGCCGGTCAGAGAATCGACGACGCAGGTGGCGGAGGGACCATCGGGGCAAGTCAAGACGTCTGCCACGTAAATGATGTCGTTGGGTGCTTGAGTCGTCGAGGAGATGTCAAACGTCAAGTACATGTTACTAGCTGAGGAGAGAGTGAAGAGACAGTTGATGTTGTGCGCGTACGAGGAGCCGTTTGATGGGAAACGGAGAGAGTATCGAAAAACAGTGTCCACGGCTCTTTCTGATGTGCTGTACGGGCAGAATTGCCCAGCGACGTGGGAGAAGAGATACAAGACGAAGAGGAGTTGGCGTTGAGACTGTGCAAGCATTTCACGAACGGGCTTTTCTTTGTGTTGAGAAAAGCTTGTCAAAAGTGAACGGCAATCAACTGCACGTTTACTGTAAATGTCTGTTATGTAAATCCTTTTACAAGACCATCGCGTTGACGCGCAGAAATGCCCCCCTCGTTGCAGCCATCACGACAAAGAGATCATCACCTCTTCAGTGGGACGAGCGTAAGAGCATTTTGCAGTTGATGCCAAAGGATCATTAACAACGTGACTGCGATTGACGAACTGAAAGAGATTGTCAGACGCTGCAATGCCAGCACGAGGTTCTGACAA
>JAIYDP010000378.1 GCA_027487435.1 Verrucomicrobiaceae bacterium
AATTGACGAAAGGCATTCTGAGTTTTGCGAAAGGCACTTGTCAATTGACGAAAGGCATTCTGAGTTTTGCGAAAGGCATTTGTCAATTGACGAAAGGCATTCTGAGTTTTGCGAAAGGCATTTGTCAATTGACGGAGGGCATTCCGAGTTTTGCGAATGGCACTTGTCAATTGACGGAGGGCATTCTGAGTTTTGCGAATGGCACTTGTCAATTGACGGAGGGCATTCCGAGTTTTGCGAATGGCATTTGTCAATTGACGAAGGGCATTCTGGTTTTTCTCAATGGCAATATTCTCTAAAGGCAAGGTCTAAGAAATGGACGACAACGAAGTTGCCAGCGCCATGCGATGAATCTCGCGGCACTTCTTCCTTCATTCATCCTTCAGGAGGGCGCAAAAACATTTTTTGCCTCGAAAAAAGTTGGGATGGGGGAAGATTGAGGTTTTTCTGCCAATCATGCCACAATGCAGCGGAATTTTTGCTGGATTCGCAAGGGTGTGGTATCTATGTTGCGCGCGCTATGCCAACGACCCACAAACCGGTTTTCCTCTACGATACAACTCTGCGCGACGGAACGCAGGGAGAGGGGTTTCAATTGTCAGGACTCGACAAGCTTCGCATAGCCGAACGCTTGGATCAATTTGGCGTGGATTACATCGAGGGTGGCTGGCCTGGATCGAACCCGAAAGATGTGGAATTTTTTCGTGAGGCCAAAAAACTTCGCTTGCAACATGCCAAACTCGCGGCATTTGGATCGACACGCCGCGCGGACACCGCAGTAGAAAATGATCCTCAGGTGGCGTTGTTGTTAGAAGCGGAAACGCCTGTCGTGACCATCTTTGGCAAGAGTTGGGAACTGCATGTCACAGAAGTATTGCGCACCACTGCCGCAGAAAACCAAGCAATGATTCGCGATACTGTAGCGTATTTGAAACAACATGGGCGCGAAGTGGTCTATGATGCGGAACATTTTTTCGATGGCTACAAGGACAATGCCGCTCATGCGCTTGCGACATTACAAGCTGCCGCGGATGGCGGAGCGGACATCGTTGTTCTTTGTGATACCAATGGTGGTAGCCTTCCGCATGAAGTCGCAGCCATCACTGCGGCGGTGCGATTGGCATTGCCGGAAACGCCCGTAGGCATTCACACCCACAATGATTGTGAACTGGCGGTGGCGAATGCTGTAGCGTCAGTGCAGGCAGGAGCTGTGCAAGTTCAAGGAACCATCAATGGCTACGGCGAGCGTACGGGGAATTGCAACATGACTTCGTTGATTCCCATTCTCCAACTGAAAATGGGGCTTGCCGTGGTGCCTCAATTAGAGAAATTGCGCGAGCTTTCCTACTTTGTGGACGATGTTTCCAATAATCCCCATTTCGCCCGAGCCGCATTTATCGGTCGCACAGCCTTTGCCCACAAGGGCGGAATGCACGTCAATGCGGTGCAAAAACTTGCTCGTAGTTACGAACACATTCGCCCAGAAGAAGTCGGAAACGAACAAAATATCCTCGTTTCAGAACTGTCTGGCCAATCGAACATCTTGATCAAAGCCGAGCAGATGGGGTTAACCTTGGATAAGGGATCGGATGCCGCGCGGAATCTCCTTCAGACTGTAAAAGTCCTGGAAAATGAAGGCTATGCCTACGAAGCTGCGGGTGGCTCCTTGGAGCTTTTGATCCGCCGCGAGACAGGCATGTATCAGAAGTTTTTCGATTTGAAAGAATATCACACCAGCTTCCGCCATTATCCAGATGGTCGGAATCCCGTCTGTGAGGCTACAGTGAAACTTTTCATCAATGAAGTCCCCGAATACACCGTAGCCGAAGGTCACGGCGTGGTGAATGCCCTTGACCTTGCTCTGCGCAAAGGCCTGCTCACGGCCTATCCGGCATTGGAAGCTGTTTCGTTAGTGGATTACAAAGTGCGCATCATCGATGGCCACGATGCCACAGCGGCGAAGACTCGGGTCTTGATCGTCTGCTCCGATGGAGTTCTTCATTGGGGCACGGTAGGGGTTTCTGAAAATATCATCGAGGCAAGTTGGATCGCGCTAGTCGATGGCATGGACTATTTCCTGCAACGGCATCATAGCAAGTGACTCTGGGGAACATGAGGGAAGCGTCGGAGTGACGTTTTGTCTCGTGAGACTGCATTGCAGAAGCGCAATGATGCGATACAGCGTAGGAGTTTTTTTCAAAATTCCGCATGAAATTCGTTGAGGAAACAAAAATATTCAGTGTGATAATTTTTTAATTTATCGGGAATTTTCTCTAAAATACTCCCAAAAAACCTCAAAAATTTAGCAATCTTAGCGATCGGAAATCCGAAATAGCTAGATATTTTAAAATTTTAGTCTTGATGAGTATCTGGATTTACGGTTTATCAATGCCGTCCCCTGTGATGGTTTCCTACGTCCCAATTCGGTAGCCATCATAGATCTTAACTACAATCAGCCATGAAAATGATTCACTCGATGAATACGGGCTCTGCTGTACAAGCGGAAGCAGATCGACTCGCAGACTTTGTGTTGTTCACCCAACGCAGCTGCATCCTCAACCTCTCAGGAGAACTCAGCAAAGGAAACGTTTCCTATCCGCAGTTCTTCTTATTGGCCTACTTGTCTTGCGAGGAATACCTCACGATGACCGATATCGCAAAAAAAATGGGCCA
The DNA here is from genome assembly GCA_027487435.1 of Verrucomicrobiaceae bacterium. GTDB lineage: Bacteria > Verrucomicrobiota > Verrucomicrobiia > Verrucomicrobiales > Akkermansiaceae > UBA956. Next base: position 2,674 of record JAIYDP010000378.1, read on the forward strand.
TTCCACCGCCGCAGCGACTGGTTTGGTGGATCGGCTTGAGAAGCTCTCCTATGTTGAGCGCGTTCACGCCGCTGAAGATCGCCGCAAGATCATGGTTCGTATCACCCAAAAAGGTGTGGAACTGGTTTCTCGCATGCGTCGTGAGATTGCCACAGACCTCGCCGACATGCTTTCCCACATGGATCAAGAGGAGTCTGATACCGTGGACGCGACACGTCGTGCCATGGCGTCCATTCCTCGTAGATAAGTAGCCGCCATCACGCATCCGGAAATAAATCCACAATTTTGTTTCCTTGATTCGCTGTTTCTCGGATACTCGCCGCAGATGAACGGAATTTTACGAACGCTCATAGTAAGCCTCTTTGCCATAGCAATGGGGCTGCATGCGTTCGGTTTCACCAAGATTCTTGAGCATTCCCATGGACATGAGGAGTGCTCTGCGGATCTTTTTTTGCATAACAGTAATGATGGTTCTCATGATTGCGACCATCACGACGAAGTTCATACGGACGAAGAAAGTCATGAAAATGACCATGACCAAGAAGATCACAAACACCATCATGCGTGCGAATTTTGCAAACAATTGCAAGGTGTAGCGAGTTCGCTGCTGACGTTTTATGCGTATCCACCGCAAGATTTTCGGCGATTCCTTCGGTGGGAGCCGATGATGCCAGAAAGCCCAGTATTGGATCGAGACATTCCCCCAACGATTGCCTGATGACAGAAGGCGTAGCTGTGTACATCCGTGTATATGGCTAGTGAATTATCCCAGCATCTAGCGCTGGGGCATCAGTCATCTTTGTGTTCTCGTTTTAATGAATCTATCCCTGTTTTTTTTCTTGGTAGGCAGCTACCTTCTCTTTTCTTGCCCTGCAAAATCGGACGAATCTCTCGTTCTTACCGAAAGCCAATTGGCGCAACGCATCCGCTCGCAAAATCCTGATCTGATTGCGGCGCGTCTGCTGATCGATGAAGCTTTGGGGCGCATGAAAGATGCGGGTCGTTTGGAAAATCCATCGTTGCAGACGACTCCGCGCTTCAATACTACGAGTGGCGAGCGAGGCATCGAGTTCAACCTCAGCCAGAAATTTCCCGTAACGAGAAGGCTTCGCCTGGAAAAGGATCTCAGCGTAACCGAAGTTCAATCGGCGCGATGGGAAATCCTAGAGCGCGAAAATCAATTGATCGGCGAAGCTCTCGAGGCCTTTGTTCGATTGCTTGCTTTGCGTCAGCGACGTGAGTTGCTAGCCGAGCAAACGAAGATCGCAGCGACGTTAGCAGACCGCCTTGATGCTTCCGCAAAGAAGGGTGAAGCGTCGCTGCTCGATGCCGTTCAGGCACGAATGCAATCGACTCGCACGCAGGTGCAGACAGCGAGCCTTGGTGCGGAGGAGCAGAAATTTTTGGCAATTCTTCATCCGCTGCTTGGAATGGAGCCGAGCCGTCCGCTGACGATTTCAGGAAATTTAGCGCCATCGCATCTTCCCCGAGCCGCAGCATCAGAGCAGCGTCCCGCTCTTCATCTTGCTCGCCTTGCGACCGTTGCCGCAGAACAGGATACCGCCCTGCAACGTGCGAAGAGCTTTAGCGATGTTTCCGTGGGATTGGTAGCAGGTCTGGAGCGAAATCTCGATGAGCCCGTTGGCATGCAGAACGAGCAGATTGTTGGTTTGCAAATGGTGATTCCGCTGCCGTTGTGGAATCGAAATCAAGGTCTCGTGGAGGCTTCGCTTGCTTGTGCCGATCGCCGCAGCAAAGAGCATCTCGCATTGCAACGAAGAATGAACCTCGAAGCCAGCGCTGCTACGGCGGAGATGAAGCAATGGAGCCAACTCATCGCGGAAATTGATACGAAATTGCTTCCGCTTGTTCAGCAACAAACCGAATTCACGGAGCAGGCTCTGAGCAAGGGGCAAGCCCAGCCGATGGATGTCTTTCGCAGTCGCGAGCAGCTTCTTACCATTCAAATTTCACGCCTTGATGCCTTGGAGAATTTCCACCTCGCCCGAGCGCGTTTCAAAACCATTCAAGGCACACACTGAACTCCCACTTCTCACCCGAACATGAAACCATTCCTTCTAACATTTTTCTTTTTTCCCTTCTTGATGAAGATAGAGGCCGCTCCTGTTCCTCCCGTCATTCTTACGCCACAGGGAGTTGCGAATCTTGGCTTACAAACCGAAACAGTAGCCGAAGCTGATTTTGCGATAACCACCTTTGCCCTCGGTCGCACCGAGGCAAGCCCTGCTGCTCGTTCGACTCTGAGCAGTCGCATCTCAGGGCGGGTCATCGAAACCAATCTCGCCATCGGTAGCTACGTCACAAAGGGAGAAAAACTCGTCCTTGTCGAGAGCCGCCAGCCAGGCGAGCCACCGCCCAGCGTATGGCTCACCGCTCCCGCAGACGGCACGGTGATCTCCGTCAACACCAGACTTGGCGCTCCAGTCGAACCAACCGATCGCCTCGCCGAATTTGCCGACCTGAAAACGATCTATCTGCTCGCGAAGCTCCCGCAAGCCACTGCCGGAAAAATCGCCCAAGGCACGCAGGCGAAAATCCATTTTCCCCTTCGTCCCGGTAAGGAATACACTGCGACTCTGCTCAAATTTGCCGAATGCTCTGACCCCTCCTGCTCTCTTGATCAAGATGTTTCCACCCGCACGGAACAAGCGGAAGACGCAGATCTTTCTACCGCGAGCGTAATTTTTACGATCGAAAATCCCGACAACCAACTCCGTCCGGGCATGAATGCCGAGTGTTCCATCGTCATGGAGAAACGCACGGATGTTCTCAGCGTGCCTCGCGAAGCACTGCAAGGCCCGCCATCCAACCGCCACGTTTATGTGAAACACGTGACCATCCCGCATGCCTTTGATCGGGTCAGCGTGCAGACGGGGCTCGTCAGCAACGAGCGCATCGAAATCATTGATGGCTTGCTCCCCGGCGACGAAGTGGTGACGCGTGGCGCGTATTCACTCGGTTTCGCAGGCAACGGCGGCGGGCCTTCGTTGAAGGAAGCCATGGATGCGGCCCACGGTCACGAGCACAACGAGGACGGCTCCGAGAAAACTCCCGAGCAAGAGCAGAAGATCGCAGCGCATGAGGCTCACGCGCCTAGCTCATCGAGCACAGGCTTACGCGAAATGATGTTCATGGCCTCCACTGGCATTCTCGCGCTGTTGCTCGTCGTTGTGTCTTTGCGCCGCAATCAAGTGGAAGATGCCACCAAAGAACTTTCCTGAACCATGCTCAATTCACTCATTCGTTGGTCGCTACGCAATCGTGCGATCATTCTTTGCCTGTCGCTTTTGATTTTAGCGCTGGGTTGGAAAACTGGCAGCGAGTTG
>JAIYDP010000492.1 GCA_027487435.1 Verrucomicrobiaceae bacterium
CCATGAGATTGAACGCGAACGATGAGAGTGATGAGAGCTTGCAGTTATTGCTTCAAAATCTCGCTTCCGGTCTCTTCTCATCGTTGACTGTCTTGAATAGTCACCCTCAAGTAATGTCAATGTTGTCTGTGCTGGTGTCGGACCCAATCGTTCGCCATCGCATAGAATCGTTGGATTTTTCATCCACAGAGAGTCGTGATGGTTGTAAGCTCGGATCAAAGGGTGCAACAGAGCTTGGAAAATGGTTGAGGGAGTTAAGTTCGCTGAAGAATCTCAACATTTCTTGTATGATTGCACTGACGATCTAAACGTGAAGGGAACAGAATTGGTCCTGAAGGAGCGCGGCAATTAGAAGGTTTGTGTATTCATACACCATGAGACCATAGGGAACTTGTGTTCGAGTATCACAACTTTGCACATGGGAGGGACGATGTTTGGTTCAAACAACATTGGCGCCGCAGGTGCAACTTCTGTCGCTGCAGCGTTGAAGAATGTAACTGGGCTGTGTTGTCTTGACCTTCGCGGTTTCTTTTTTCACGTTGACGTATTCACTGTTGTAGGGAACTGCATTGGACCTGACGGTGCTTCCGCTATCGCTGAGGTCCTATCGAAGAATACGAGGTTGACGTCTCTGTGTTTGGAGTCGAATTGGTTTGGAGCTCGTGGTGCTACAGCGCTTGCAAGGTCGCTTTCGAAGAGCACTGGTCTGGTTGAGCTTGAATTTGGCAACAATGACATTGGGCCTGATGGGTGTGTGGCCATTAGAGAGGAGATGGTGTTGTGTACTTCGATGACTAAAGTTTCTCTATGGGGTGAACACTCGTTTTCTGTTCGATTTACAATGCAGGAAACAAGATTGGACCTGATGGTGTGGCAGCGATTTCTACCTTGCTCAGTTGCTGCCCTGGATTGCTTTCGTTGGATTTACGAACGAATTGCATTGGGCGTTCTGGTGCGGATGCGGTTGGAGAATTATTGAGGAGGATAACAAACCTTGTGTTGTTGAACTTGGAACGGAACTGCTTGACGGCAGATGATGCCATTAGTATCTCGTCTGGGCTGAGATTTTTAACAGGTTTAACGAGCCTTAATTTGAAAGGTTTACATGATTTGTGTTAAATTGATTTGATTGTGCAGGGAACAACATCGGAAAAGAAGGAGCATTTGCGTTGGGTTGTGCTCTTTTGTACATTTCGACGTTGCAAATGGTTGTGGTTGATCACGATGTTCCGTTCGTTTTGTGTCGGAGTGCCGCGATGCTGGACTTCAGGGGTCTTGCATACTCTGCTTGCGACTGCTCTGTGTTGTGTTGTGCGATAAGATGCAATACCTCGCTCACATCCTTGGTAATGGATCATGCTATTCCGTGGTCTGTGTGCGTAGAATCTGTTTCGCTTGATTTGAGTAAGCGAAATTACACTCATGCAGACTGTGTTTTGTTGTCCGCTGCTTTGGCGATGAACACTGTTTTGGAGGCGATTGACTTGTCTTCGAATTGGATGGGACCGCTAGGGGCTACCGCTCTTTCCGATTCGCTACACTCAAGTTTCCGTTTGAGAGATCTCGACTTGAGCTGCAACAAGATTGGGGATGCTGGGGTTGTTGCGATTGTTGACGCGTTGACAAGTGTTCGTGGACTGTGTTGTGTTAACCTCCGCGGTTTCTTTTTTTCACGTTGACGTATTCACTGTTGTAGGGAACTGCATTGGACCTGACGGTGCACCCGCAATTTGTCGCCTTGTGGGTCTTTCGACTTCTTTGACTGATCTCGACCTTCGCAGTTACCTTTCATTCGTTTGCAGTCCTAATGCCTCAGACAACTCTCTCGGAGCAGCTGGGGCGTGTTTGATTTCGCAAGCTCTTTCCATGGGCACTTGGATTCGACATCTTGCAATTGGGGACAATGGCCTAGGGGCAAAGGGGGCAACAGCAATATTTTCCGCTTTGAAAAGCAACGTTGGGCTTATGAGCCTTGCGCTCGGACAAAATGACATTGGTCCAAGTGGGGTGGCTGCATTTGTTGATAGCTCGTCGGTCTGTCGTGGTATTTCTGTACTCTGTTTGGATCAGAGTAAGCTTGGAGTGTCGGGCGCAGCTGCGTTAGCAAGGGCGCTGAGAAACTTGCGCATGATGAAAGAGCTTGATCTCACAGGAAATCGAATCGGAAACGAAGGTTGCGTCTCTCTATCGCAGTCTTTTGTATTGATGTCAATGCTCGCGTCGTTGAAATTGGGGAGTTACATTCTTTTTGGTGCCAACTGATGACATAGACAATGGGATCGGTGCGGACGGTGTTGTTGCGTTAGCTCAATCTCTGATGGGGCATGGTGGTCTTTCTGTTGTTAGTTTGGATCACGACATTCCCTGGTCTTGCAGCGTTGCTTCTACGTCTTTAGACTTGAGCCGCTTTGGATTGTCTGCTACTGACTGTGTCTTTCTTGCTGAAGCCCTCAACTCCAATAAGCGCTTGGTTGAGCTTCGCTTGAAGTTAAGTGAATTTTCTGCGAAGGGTGCACTTGCCCTGATGTCGTCGTTGAAGCATTGTACGCTGTTATCCACGCTGTGGATTCAAAGTAAGAGTTTCTTGTGAATGGCTAATGTGAAGATGTCGGACCAAAAGCTGCGTCAGTGTTGGCGAAGTCACTGTCTCTCATGTCCAACATTGTCGACCTGCGCCTTTCGTGTATTCATCTTCTTTGTTTCCTTGATGTAGTAGCCTCGGTCGGTTCGGAAGGTATTGATGCTGTGATGACTGCGATGGCTTCGGTGCGGACAGTGCGGGTACTGAACGTCGGAGGCACCGCACCGCCTTCTCAAACGATTGGGGCCTCTGGAGCTACTGTAGTTGCGAATTATTTGAGATTGAATCCTCGGATTGTGGACTTAAATTTGGAGGCAAATGAAATCGGCCCTGTGGGAGCGACGGCTGTGGCTGAGTCGCTCGCGTTCAACACAGATCTGACATCTTTGAATATGAGCTGGAACAGTATTGGACCCGAAGGTGCTGTTGCGTTGGCGCGAACGCTTTCAATGAGTTCTGTTTTGCAAACATTACATGTTGTCGGCAACTGCATGGGGATAGACGGTTCCAGAGCTCTGCGTCACTCTGTACGAGAGGAATGCAAAGTTTTTGGCCTTGCGTAGTTGCCTACGCTTTTGTGTTGTGCGTGCGCTGTGTACAAAATGGCATACATGTGAATGTGAGTGCAGTATTTCGAGTTCTGAGTCGAGCATTGGAGCGAGGCTCCACGTGCTTCAATGATGGCAGTCAGGTTTGTTCTGAATTTAGGTGCGTGTAATCACATGTCAACGTCGACCTACGCCTTAACCGGTTTATGTTAAAGCGCACGTCTTCGTTGCAAGGCGGCGGTACGGATGCTCAAGGCGCAGGGTTGGGCCTTTACAATCTTGCTTCATTTCTTCACAAAGTCTGCGAGATTTCGTAGGGCAACCCCGGATTGTTCCTGAACCTTTTCGTCTGGGGAGCTGAGTTGTTCAATTAGGAAAGGAAGTGCGCCCTCTTTGACGACAGCTTCCCTTAGCTCAGGGACTGCAGTGATGTTACGAATGCACCCAGCGACCTGCTCGACAAGCTTTGAGTCTGATGACCGCAATAATGGTACTAAAGATGGAATGGCCCCTGCAGCAACGATTGCTTTCGTTATCGAGGAAACGGCAGTTAGATTCCGTAAAATTCCCGCAGCCTGTTCTTGAACCCGTACGTCCGGAGTGGACAGCAACGAGAGTACAACAGGAACAGTGCCAGCTTCGACAATTTTTGATTTGTTGTCAGCATGCATCGACAGGTTTCGAATAGCCCCGCCTGCTTGTTCTTGTACTTTGAGACATTGCTGTCGACCTTGTGGATCGGTCCCCTCATCCGGAAGAGAAACCTTGAGAAGGTTGACAAGGGGCCTCAGACCATCGGCTTCGACAATCTTCAGCTTGTTTTCTGCATTGACAGAAAGGTTCCTCAGAATGACAGCGCTCTGCTCTTGAAGCTTCATGTCAGCACCTCGTGCCAACGCGATGAGAGGTGCCAGAGCGGCTTCTTCTACGATTCGAATCTTATTTTCTGGGCTCACGGATAGATTTCTCAAGGCCACAGCAGCCTGCAACTGAATCTTGCTTTCTGGATGGGAGAGCAATGCAATTACAGCAGCTAAACCATTTTCCCTGACAATATCGGCTTCAAGCTCTGGGGCCATGGATAAGTTTCTCATCGCACCAGCCGCATGTTCCTTCACCTAACGAGTGAGGAGAGTTCAAAAAAACAAACCTTGTCCGATCCAGACGACAATAGAGTGATAAGCGGTTGTAATCCACCAGCTTGCACAAGTTTCACTTTGTTCTTGGGATTTACCGAGAGGTTGGCGAGGGCTCCTGCTGCTTGACGTTGCACCTTCTCGTTGGTTGACCTCAGCAGTCCAACCAGAGGACGCAAAGCCCCCTCTTGAACGATGAGGACTTCATTCTGAGGATTGACTGAAAGATTCCTTAGTGCCACTGCAGCCTGCTCCTGCACCTTGTCGTCAAGGGAAGAAAGCAAGGACACAAGCGGAGCTATTGCTCCCTCTTGAGCAATGACAATCTTATTGTTTGCGTTCACAGAGAGATTTCGAATAGCTCCAGCAGACAGCTCTTGAAGCTTCGCATCAGGTCTACGAAGCATTCCAATCAGTGGGCCAATCGCACCTTCTTGCACAATTTTGACTTCGACTTCATCGTTGACGGCAATGTTTCGCAAAATGACTGCACCTTGCTCTTGCAGCATCTTATCAGGAGCTCTGAGAAGCGCGACAATGTACGGAAGTCCTCCTTCACTTACGATCTTTTCTTTATTCTTCGGATGGACGGATAAGTTCCGCAGAGCGGCAGCAGCCGGCTCCTGCATCGTTATGTCAGCTGTAGGCAAAAGAGCGAAGAGAGGTCGCAAGACTCCGTCTGCCACTAACCGAGCTTTATGGTTTGTAGAGGCTGCAATGTTTTTGATACAGTGCGCAGCATGCTCTTTGCATTTCCTGTTTTCGCTCTCCAATAGAGCGATGACTGGGGATAGAGCGCCGGATTCAACTAAATCACCAAGCATGTCTTCATTGACGGACATATTACGACATATCCCAACTGCATTCGCCTGTACTTCATCACTGATTGCAGCTAGCAACGATGTCAGCGCTGCGGCTCCAGCACACTGGACAATTCGAATCAAAGCAGATGGGTGGAATGACAGAGAAAACAGCGCAGCAACTGCATTTTCCTGAACAATCATGCTGTGAGAACGCATCAACGCAACAAGAGGGGGCACTACTTCAACGTCTAACAGAGCGTCTCTATGTTCTGGCGCCTGCGAAATACTGCGCACGACGCAAACAGAGTGCTCCTGTAGAGCTGTGTTCGGAGAGCGAAGGACAGCAGTTATAATTGGAAGGCCCCCCAAAGCAACAAACCGATGCAAATTTTCATGCAAACTCATCAATCCTCGCAGTGCCAGCGCTGCAGAAATTTGAGATGGCTCATGAGACACCAGCAGCAGCTCAGTTAGTGGTTTAATAGATTGATCAGAAGTCAACTTGACCATTTTGTTGTCGATCACAGCGACCAAGCGAAGAACTGACAATGAAAGCTCCGCAACACTTTCGACAGGAGAACGTAAGAGGCTCACAAGCGGGGCAAGAGGCGCTTCCGGGATACCAGCCAATTCTAGCTCGGCGTTAGTCGCGATATTCTTTAAAATCAAAAGAGCCATCTCTTTATTTTTGTCGGTAGGAAGAGAGAGATTTGAAACAAGCATCGGAATTCCTCCCTCGCGGATGATTCTTGCAGAATTTTCCAAATTCGTCGAGAAATTTCTTAGAGCAATCAGAGCCTGCTCACGAGTTGCCTCTTCTGTCGAAGCAAGCATGGCAATGAGTCTAGGAATCCCACCCTCTTGGACAACTTTGCTCTCCTGTTCTGCTGATACAGACAAGTTACGAAGCGCAAGCGCAGCCAATTCCTGGACTTGGTCATCAGGAGACCTCAGCAAGCCGATGAATTTCTGTAATCCACCCTCCTGAACAATCATAGACTTGTTCCTCAGACTCATTGAGAGGTTCGCCAGAGCGCCGGTGGCGTGCTTCACAACCTTAACTGCAGGACTCTTCAATAATTCAATCAAAGGTGGAATAGCTCCGTCGTCTGCAATCTGGTCACGTAATTTCGGATTGACTGATAAATTGCGAAGGGCACCTGCACCTTGCTCTTGAACTAGAGGATCTGGAGAGCGAAGCAGATTGATCAATGGCAGAATGGCACCCTCGTTGGCTATCTTGATCTTGATTTCGCTGTCAGTGGCAAGATTTCTTATGGCACCAGCTGCCTGTTCTTGTACTCGCCTATCAGAGGAGCGAAGTAACGCAATGAGAGGAAGGAGACCGTTCTGATCAATGATCCTGACTTTGTTGATGGGACTGATCGCCATATTTCTCAGGGTTCCAGCGGTTTGCTCTTGAATGATTTTCCTTGGATTCTTCAAATTGCTAATAAGAAGGGGCAACGCCCCTTCTGACATGATACGATCATCATTCTCGGGATTCACAGAAATGTTGCGAAGAATAATGGCAGATTGCTCTTGCAAAGTTTCGTCGGTACTCTGAACTAAAGGTGCAACTGTGCGCAAAATGCCCTCTTGGACAACTCTGACCTCGTTTTGTTGACTGCAAGAAGTCATGTTGCGGAGGGTAACAGCAGCATGAACTCGGGTGGAAGAAACTGTCGACGCCCCTAGAAGCCAGATAAGTTGCGAAGTGCCTCCAGCCTTTGCTATTCCATCCGCTGCTGCAGTCAGCGAAGAGAGGTTACGAAGGGTTGCTGTCGCAGCATCTGCTATTCTTTCGTTGCTTGAAGATAACAACGATACAAGAGGGGAGATTGCACCGTCAGACACAACTCGTTTTCTGATTTCCACATTTGCAGACATGTTGCGGAGCGCACAAACAACATTTTCTACAATCGGCGGGTTCTTGGACGACAGGAGGTCTATCAGCGGAAGCAGGACAGATTCCCACACGACACGATCATCGCCATCGGTAGAAACAGATAAGTTGACGAACACGACAGCAGAATTTTCCTGCAATTCTGATTGTCCACTACGAAGCATAGCAACCAACGATGGAATCGCATTCTCTCGAAGAATATGCGATTTCGAACGTGGATTCGCAGATATGTTCCGTAAACACCCGAGGGCTCCACGCTGAGTGTTGTAGTCGATGCTTCCAAGCAGCTGAACAAGAGGAGGAATCGCTCCGTCTTGCAGTAAATGCAAATCCGATTCGGGCTCGACAGTGACGTTTCGCAAAACAATCAAAGCTTCTTCTAGCACATTGCCTTCAGCAATACGAAGAAGGTTGATCAACGGTGGTAACCCAGCTTCCTGCACAACTCTTAACTTGTTCGTAGGATGTACGGTAAGATTGCGCAACAACCCAAGTGAATGACCTTGCAACTTGCGATCTGAAACCTTTAAGAGAGCAATTGATGGAGGAATGGCTCCCTCTTCGGCAATCTTGAGCTCGTTTGCATCTGAAACAGATAGATTTTTGAGAGCGACGAGAGTGTGCTCTTGAATCTTCTCATATGGTGACCGCAGCTGCGCAACTAGGAGGGGAACTGCGCCAGCTTCAACAATCCGACCCTCAATTTCCGTTTCCAGCGCCAGATTCCTGATAATGATCACAGCTTGCTCAAGGATTTTCGGTTCTTGAGAACGCAGCAAGTTGACAATTGGGGGTAGAGCTCCATCGCGAACCATAGCAATCTTATTCTCAACGGCAACAGAGAGATTTCTAAGTGTAACAGCACAATGCTCTACCACAGCGCGATTACTTGACCTAAGCAGCCCAAGAAGGGGGCCAATAGCACCAGCACGCACAATGTCTGCTTCATTTTGGACCGAAACAGAAATATTTCTCAAGCATCCAGCGCATTGTTCTTGAACCCGGTCAACAACAGCTGGATTCAGCAAAACTATCAATGGAGGAAGGCCTTGCTTCATAACAATCAACCCCCTGGTGTCAGGATCAATTGCTAAATTATGCAAAGCACCAGCTGCTTGTTCTCTGATTTCGTCGTTGTTCAGCTTCAACAACTCAATTAATGAGAACACGCCGTTCTGAATAACAATTTGCTTTCGATAAGCCTCAACTGCAGTCAAGTGCCGTAACGAAACAACACAATGCTCAACCACTGCCTCAGACCGAGACCTCAGCAAATTAATGAGAGCTGGGATTCCACCATCTAAGACAATCATGTTTCTCGCATCGTCAAGGGAACATATGTTCCGGATTATCCCGGAAGAATGCTCTTGCACGAGTACTTCAGATGATCCCAAAAGCGACACAGCAGCACGGATTCCCGTTTCCTCGATGAAAGTTCTCTTGTTATCTGCATTTACGCACAAATTCTGCAACGAAGCAGCCGCCTGCTCTTGAATCTTGACATCAGGGTTGGACATCAAGAGTATGAGTGGCCTCATTGCTAACGATTGCGCAATTTTGACCTTGTTTCCTGTGTTGACGGCTAAATTCCGAAGGACAACGCAAGCTTGCAGCACCATTTCCGAATCAGAACCAGAGAGCAGGCGGACAAGCGATGGCAACACACCTTCTTGAACCATTGTTACCTTATTGTCAGAACTAACACTAAGGTTGCGAAGCACACCAACTGCTTGACGCTGAAGATCCTGGTTTGATGAAGATAATAAAGCAATCAAAGGAGAAAGCGCCCCTTCCTCAACAATTCGAGCTTCATTAGCATCGTTCAACGATAAATTGCGCAAGGCAACGGAAGCATGAAGTTGGACAGATTCAACAGTACTGCGAAGCAAACTAATCAGAGGAGGGAGGACGCCATCATCGATCATTCTGCTTTCACATTCTGGATCAAGGGAGAGATTTCTCATGACAATGACTGCTTGTTCAACAATGTTGGGTTTGTCAGATTGCAACAAAGCCAAGAGAGCAGCAAGACCGCCATGTGGTAGAATCTTTTTCTTGTTGTCGGGGTGAACAGTAAGATTTCGCATCGTCAACAAAGCAGCCTCTTGGAGTGTAGAGTCAGGAGCATACAGAAGCGCGATCAGATGCTCGAAGACTCCATGATCAGCAATCTTCACATCGGCAGCCGGAGCCAGCGACAGATTGCGAATAACCAACGCTGCCTGTAATTGAACGCGAGCAACATGAGAAGACAACAAAGAAATGAGCATTGGAATAGAGCCTAGTGAGAGAATAGATGCCTTGTTTTCAGCACTAACAGACAGATTTCTCAGAGCTCCAGCTGCATGCTCCTGCAGAACAGGGTCGGGGGATGACAAAAGAGTCACAAGAGGTGGTAGAGCTCCCTCCGATGCAATCTTTTGTTCGTTGTCTGCCGTTAATGCAAGGTTGCGCAAAGTGACGGCTGCATGCTCTTGAAGTGCTTCATTCCGAGATTGTAAGAGGGAAACCAGCAACGGAATAGCTCCTTCGGCTACAATCTTGGATTCATTGTGAGGATTTATGGAGAGATTGCGCAGGGTGATGGAGGCCTGCTCCTGAAGAAACTCATTTTTCGACCCCAAGAACTTCACAATCGGACGGAGAGCTCCTTCCTGAACGATACGAATTTTGTTGTCTGGATTCACGCTCAAGTTACGCAACACAACAATCGCGTGCTCTTGCAAAGCCTTCTCTTCAAAACTCAGACAGGCAACAATTGGGGACAGCCCTCCATCATTGACAATCTGAACCTCATTCTCCGGCGAAATAGAAAGATTTCGGAGGCACCCGATGACTTGTTCGACAAGAGGAATCCTTGGAGACCGAAGTAATCTGATAAGAGGAAGCAGCGCACCCTCCTGAACAATCTTTGTTTGATTCACGAGGTTGGAAGCGAGATTACGAAGAACACTGGCAGCAAGTTGAGCATTAAGTTCGACCGTTGACTTGAGCAGTCCAACGAGAGGCGGCAACCCAACTTCTTGCACGATTCGAACCTTGTTGTCTTTGTTCACGCTGATATTTCGTAAAACGACAAGGGCATGCTCTTGCAATTTGGCATCCGTTGATCGTAACAACGCTATCAAAGGAGGGATGCCATTTTCCTGCGCGATCCGCAATTCATTGTCAGGATTAAAGGACAGATTTCTTAGCGCCACTGCGGCTTGCAGTTGAATCACAGGGTCATCTGAACGCAACATGTTGATCAAGGGGGGAAGGCCGCCCTCTTCAACGATTTTGGATTCGTTCTCGACATTGACACTGAGATTTCGCAAAGCCACTGACGCATGCTCTTGGATTCTTTGATTGGGTGAACGCATCAACGCAAACAGGCGATTCAGTGCGCCCTTTTGAACGATCTTGACTTTGTTGTCACCTGCGAACTGAGAAAAACGGAGACATTTCTTCTAACTCTCTACGGAGAGATTGCGAACTGTAGCGACAGCTTGTTCTTGAATCTTTTCGTTCGAGTGCCCCAACATTTGAATCAAAGGAGCCAACCCACCCTCTTGAACAATCTTTGAGTCGTAATCACCTTTGGAAGTGAATAGAAACAGGCAATAGGGGACCGTTGACGGAGATGTTTCGAACTGTCACAACAGCGTTTTCTTGAATTCCCTCATTCGGCGAACGAAGCATTGCAATAAGGGGGGGCAGCGCGCCCTCATTGACAAGGCGGATCCGAATTTCAGCTTTTGAGTCAGAGAAAAAATGAAATATCAAACTATTGACGGAGAGATTTCTGATGACACCAACGGCTTGCTCTTGAATTATGATCTTGGCAGAGCGCAAAAGAGTGATCACAAGTGGAAGGGCACCGCTCTCTACTACCCTCATCTCATTGTCTGCTGAACTCGTCAGTTAAGCATGACGGCATCGTCAACGGTTCACTGAAATGTTCCTAAGAACAACCAGGGCTTGTTCAATGAGCGTGTCCGTTCCATGAAGTAACCCAACAACAGGGGGCAAGCCACCCTCGCTCACGATGGCTGCTTCGTTTTCGGCTGCAGCGTCAAACATGTCGGCGAGAGAACCACAGCTGAGCGACAAGTTCCTCAAACAGACAGACGCTTGCTCTTGTATGGTCGTGTTTGGGTGGTTTAGGAGCAAGATCACGGGCACAAGTCCGCCAGATTGAGGAATACGGACTTTGTTTTGATCTTCTGTGTTATCGAAGAAACAAAAAAATGCCACCAACAACTGAAAGATTTCGAACCAATGTGATCGCCTGCTCTTGGATTCGTTCTTCGGACGACCTCATTAACGGGACGATGTTCGACAGACCACCTTCTTCAACAACTTTGCGACTGATATCAGCTGGGAGAGTCATTGACATTTCAATACGACAACGCTTCATTGACAGATTGCGCAAGGCACCGCACGCATGCTCCTGAACATCCTTACTGTCTGATCGCAGCAACTCCAACAGGCAGCCAAGGGCGCCCTCTTCAACGATACGACTCTGGTTGTCGGCTAAAATTATCAGAATAACGATCTCTCGCCAGATCATACAGTTAGAAGAGAGACCCCTCAAGCAAGCAGCTGCTTGCTCCTGGACGCCGACATTTGAGGATGTCAAACAAGAAACAAGCGGAGGAAGGGCGCCCGCTTCCACGATCGCGATTTTGTTGGTTGCTAGACTGTCATGGCCATGCACCTGATTGCATACGCTCTAAAGCGATGTTGCGAAGTGCCGCAGCTGCTAGCAGCTGGAACTCATCGCTAAATGATCGGAGAAGTGATATAAGAGGAGGAAGTACACCTTCTTGAACAGATTTGATCTGAATATCCCCTTACGCGTCAGGAATATGTTTTCGTATCATACCGTTGGAGCACAGATTTCTCAAAGCAATGATCGCCTGTTCTTGAACAGCAGCTTGGGGAGACGACACAAGTTCGATCAAAGGGCGAAGACCAACTTCTCTTGAAATACGAAGCTTGTTGTCCTCTGCAGATGTGAGGCCAAACCATCAAGATGGGTGTAGACCATTAAGGGACAAGTTTCTGATGGCTCCAGCAGCTTGCAACTGCACTTCCGCAGATGAATGGGACAGAGCAAACACAAGGGGTGGAATGCCTCCTTCAAGGGCAATCTTCACGTCATTCCCTTCTGAGCATGTAAGTTTCTTGGTGCAAGCAGACAACCTCTTGAAGAGAGATTACGAAGCGTGGCTGCAGCATGCTCCACAATCTTGACTACAATACTCTTCAGTAGAGCAACAAGGGGTGTGAGAGCTCCCTCCTGCACAATTCTGACTTTGTTGTCCTCTGCAGCCTCAGATAGAGCCAAAAATAGCATACGGTGAATTGAGAGGTTCCTTATCGTGCCGCAAGTAAGCTCTTGAACTCGCTCTTCTTGCGCTGAGAGA
>JAIYDP010000147.1 GCA_027487435.1 Verrucomicrobiaceae bacterium
GATTTTTCCGCCCCCCTGTTTTAATTTACGCATTTAAAAACAGCAGCCCCCCCCCCCCCCCCCCCCCCCCTCCCGCCCCTGCCGACGGCGCCAGCCCCCCGCCTCGCGAGCCCGTCGACGGCGACTGGGACGTCATCGAGCCCGCGTCACCCCCGCTGGAGGACCCCACCCCCTCCTGTTTAGGACCCACCCCCCCCGCCCCAGCGCTGGTTGAGCGAACCGTCGCCATCGATTCTATTTTTGGCGTCGTCAGCCCCCAAGACTTCGCCGCCCTCGTCGCGTGCGCGCGTGCAGCTCCCGCCCTCATCGCCGCACTGCCGCGCGACGATGCGGCGGCGCGGACAGTCGTTTGGGGGGGCGCGGGGGGCTTGAGCGTCGAGAAGATAAATTTTTGTTATTTTAGCGCCGAGATAGAGGAGTTTAACAAAGCTGTTAATTTTCGGGTGGGGGAGGTGTCGTTGGCGCACGTTGACGCTGCGGGCTCGTCCATTCGAGGGGGGGGGTTGCGAGTTCGGGTCGTGCCCCACCCGAAGACTATTTGCTCATTTTTCTTAAAGTCCTTAGCCATCGAGACGTCCCTCCTCGGGTTTAAGTCCTTCTCGAGGTCTTTTAGTCTCATCGCAGACGCAACGAAGCTGGCATTAGGAGGGGGGGGGTCCGTCTTCCGCCGGGGGCGTTCGCGGGGGGGGGGGGGGGGGGGGTGGAATGAAGAGTCGTTTGAAGTTCTGGCGGGTGAGGACCTCCTCGACGATGGGTTTGTGGTTGTCAACTTGCCGACGTCAGACGACCCGTGCGTAGACGCCGCCGTTCACTCCGCCCCCCCCCCCCCCCTCATCGCGCGCCACTTCGCACGCGCCGCCACGTCGTCGCGCCAATTCAAATCCGACGCCTTCCACCGCGCCGCCGTCAAGAGGGTCGCCATTTCAATTTTCGGCGCCGCCTCAGACCCCCCCCCCCCCATTGTTGGCATCGAGCTCGAGGCTGTCGGCGCTTCATGGGGGGGGGGGGTGTTTTCGGCGCACGTGACGGACGTCCTCGTCGCCGACGCGCTGCCGGCGTCGCGCTTTGCGCACGCGCTCTACGTCACCGACCTCCCTTCGCTTCCAAAGTCAGCGCGCCGCGCCGTGAGGTTGCGCGCGGACGTTTTGGTTGGGGGGGTTGTCTTTTTTAACCTGCGCGTCGAGCCGTTAACTTTAAACCTCAGCGGCGCCCTCCTCGCAGCCCTCGCCGAGGGGGCCTCCCTCGCCCAAGCGCACCCCCCCCCCCCCGCGCCCTCATCCCCCCCCCGCGCGACTCTTCGAAAGATTGAGTTTGCGATGGCGCCGCTAAAAGTCCTTTTTAGCGCCGACGGGGGCGCCGTCGGGGTGCTGGCGCGGGTGCCGCTTGGGGACCTGATTGACATCGACGACACCCTCATTTTCCTCCCTTCGCTTCGCTTCGCAGAGGAGCCCTCCGCTCGCGCGATCTCCCTGCGGCTGCGCGACTTTCTGTTATCGCGTCTGTTAAGTCTCCTCCGCGTCGTCTCAGGCGGCCTCCCCGGCGTTCGCCACGTCGCGCGCCTCGCCCTCCTCTGCGCCGACCTCACCCGCGCCCTCGCCGCAGCCGCCCCAACCCACCGCGCCGTTGCGGGGAGTAGCCCCCCCGCTTGTGCGCTCTGACCCTCCCAGCGCTCGCGCGAAGCTCGCGGCGCTTTTTGACTGCGGCGATTGCGGAAGTCCTTCACGTGGGGGGCGTGTTCTTAACGGTCGTTGAGAGCGCCACGTCAGGTGGGATGACAAGCTGTCATTTGTTGTGTTTCGCCCTTTTGAGCAGATCTATGTACTTCTGAAGTATGTACTTCTGAAGGATGTACTTCTGAAGACGCGCTCTCACTCGCCAGGTCCCGCCGTGGTCGAGGCGTCGGCGCTGTCGGTTGCCCTCCAACCCATCGGCGCCCTCGCTGGAACTGGCGCGCGGCGGATTGCGGAACTCCGCGACGCTCTGTCGGATGAGCGCTCGCGGGAGTTTGAAAAAAAGTACAAGCGTGGGCTGTGGCGCTGAGGGAGGGGGAGGGTGCTTTTTGCGTAAGTTGTGTAGTTCTGTATCAGAGTATTAAACTATTATTAGACGATCCTCAGCCCCCCTTGCGCAGTGCGTCCCTAACAGATTATTTACTTTGTTCTTTAAGTACAAGGCCCTAGTGGTGCTTCCCCAGCTCAATCTTCTTGGCGAGCTTCTGCGTGTTGTAAATCAGCGAGTCCAAAATCCCCGCCACCTGCGCGCGCGTTAACAACGAGCACCCACACTTTTAACCGTAAAGACCCCCCCCACGATGGCGCAGACCTCCGTGACGAAGTGGAGGAAGCTCTTGCGCTGCTCCGCAAACGACACTTTGATCGGCGAGAGGTCGTAGAAGAAGAACACCCCTCCGGCTGTGAGGGGGGGGGGGTGCTTTTTTAACCAGGGAGGCCGCGCATTGGGCCGTCGATGCGCTTAAAGTGCTCTGTTACGGAGTATTGGTTAGTCGCGATGCGCTCCCCCCAGAGGCTGTCGTACGTCGTCGGAACTATTTTTAGAAAATACTGGAACATCCCTGCGCACCCTCAGCGCGCGCAGTGAGGGGGGGGGGTGACCTGTCCCTTCGAGGAGGGGTTTGTGGACGCCGTCGAGGGGGTTGACGCGGCCTGGGAAATAATTTCCAAACGAGATGTGGTTGATGCGGTGCGAGATGTTGTACTCCCGCATCTGCAGGGGGGGGGTGAGCGCTCTGTTAATTTAACTTTTAGCGCCGACCTGAAAGGGCAGGAGGTCGTGGACGTGCATCGACGCCTGCTGAAACGACTTCCCCGGCGCGAAGTGGAAGTTCCC
>JAIYDP010000079.1 GCA_027487435.1 Verrucomicrobiaceae bacterium
GGGGGGGGGGGGGGGGGGGGGGGGGGGGGGGGGGGGGGGGGGGGGGGGGGGCAGTGGGTACAGCGGTGAGTGGGTTGCGGGTAAGAAGCAGGGGAGGGGGCGCTTTGTGGTGAAGGGGCGATTTGAATACAACGGCGAGTTTATGGACGGCGAGAGGGAGGGGTTGGGGCTGTGCAGCTTCGCCGACGGGTCCATCTACGCGGGCGGGTGGAAATGCGGCAAGAGGGAGGGGGGGGGGAGGTTTGTTGAGGCTTCGACGCAACGGCGCTACGTTGGCGAGTGGGTCGGTGACGTGCGCAGCGGCCGCGGTAAGTTAACAGACGGCAGCGGGAACGTTGTTTACGAGGGGGGGTGGTATGCCAACCAGCGCAACGGCGAGGGCAAATTCGTCGACGCGGACGGGGCCTACGAGGGCGAATGGTTCTTAGACCTCAAGCACGGTCACGGTACACCCCCCTTTCTCCCCGAGCTAACGAGCAAGGAAAATTGAGTTGGAAATCCGGCGATGTGTACGTCGGGGAGTGGTCGCAAGGCCAAATGGACGGCCACGGCAGGCTGCGATCCGCCAACGGCCACGTGTTTGTGGGCAGCTTTGCGCGCGGGATGAAAACGGGTCGGGGTGTGTATTTGTTCGGGCCCTTTTGGCGCTTTGTCGGCTCATGGCGAGAGGACCGCATCAGTGGGGAAGGGACATATTTTTGTGGGCGGCGTGAGTTCGCGTCCGGGTCGTTTGCCGAGGTGACAGACAAACCTTATGTCGGGTTTGTTTATTCTGGCACAACCCTTGAGGGGGTGCCGTGGGGCCGCGGCGTGGCGATTTATTCTGAAGGGGCCATTTACAGGGGGGGGTGGAGGGCGGGGGTGCGCTCTGGGTGGGGGGTGCTGGAGGATGGGGGGGGTACCATCCATTGGGGGAGTTGGAGGGGCGACAAGCGCTCGGGAAGGGGCGTCGTCAAACATCGCGACGGCAGCGTTTTTAAAGGCGCGTTTGTTGCCGACGCGGCGTAAGGAAGCTCTGTTTGAGCTTTTATTTTTTTTTAAAAGAATTGAACCCCTTTCTTTATTTTTTTGTTCTATTTTATTTTATTTTTATAACACGTAACAGAAAAGGCGAGGGTTTTTTGCGGAAGAGCGATGGAAGCATCATAAGAGCGAATTTCCACAGCGGGGCCATCGTCGGCATCGTCCGCCGCACCTCCCAGCGCGGGTGCCTCTTCGTCGGGACGCTCGTCGAGGGCCGCAAGCACGGCGCAGGGCGCCTCACTTTAACAAACGGCGACGCTTTTGAGCGGACGTGGGACCGCGGTATGTTTAACAACTTCTGTTAAGTTGACTGCTCTTGTGTGACACTGTGGCATTGAATCGTCGCATTTTCGATCCCTTCTTGACTTTTTTGACAAGCGCATCAAATTGTTTTTGATTGGCGAAGGGAAGCTCGTCGACGGCGCTGGGGCTGCAACGTACGCGAAGGGGGGGCGCTACGTGGGGGAATTCGTGCGGCAGCAGCGGGAGGGCCAAGGTCGCCTTGAGATGGAGGGGGGGGGGGTCTTTGAAGGCTTTTGGAGAGGCGATCAACCGAACGGGAGGGGGGTTTTGACAACGGCTGAAGAATTGTAACAGCGCATTTCCTCTTGCTAACAGATTAGTTACGAAGGAGAGTGGGCGGATGGGATGCGTCACGGCGCAGGCATTGGCGTCGAAATTCAAACTGAGCGGGCCTACAAAGGCACTTGGCGGCGCGGAAAGAAGTGGGGGGGGGGGCGAGAGTTTGACGGCATGTCCAAGACCTTGTTCGACGGGTACGCGAATTGATGCGCTGCTTCTTTTTTTGAATTGCTTGCCGTTGAATTGAATCGGCGGTCGTTTATTTAAGCCATCGGCTGACAGCCCTCAGCGTGTGGGTTGATGGCGTCCGCCATGGCGTGGGCAAATTCGTGTGGCCCCACGGCGCCATCACAACGCGCGAATACGACGGCGGCAGACTCGTCGCCGGTGGCCATTGCTTTGACATCATCTTTGACCATTCGTAGAGCTCACCTCCGAGCCGGTGGACGAGCACATCAAAACTGATGTCACGTGGTTTCAAGAGTTTTGCCGCAACGTCTGCGCGTCAAACGGCCGCACGATCGCCTCTTAGCGCGCACTGGAGTACCTCGCCGCACAAAAAGAATTTAGGCCTTGCCTGTTATTTTGTAAAATCGACAGCGACGAGGTCGTAGATTCGAATGAGGACGAGCTGGGGAAGGGGGGGGTAAGGCGATGAGGAGGCAAGGGCGCGTCACCCTGCCGTCGTAGGTCTCCACAAATTGAGCCTTAAAGCCGTCAATGTCCTGCGCACGTCAGCGGCGCACCAGCGCAGGCTCACGAATTCCCGAACTTGATGGAGAAACCTCAAAATCATCAGCGCCGTGCGCTCGGACTCGCGCGCGATCTCCTCTGGCGCGAGTGAGGTCAAACAGACGGAAATAAATTGTTGCTTGCGAACCTGGAAGGTAATCCAAATGGGGCAGCGGCGGGGCTGAGCGAGGGGTGCGGGAGCGGGGCGTCAACTTGCACGTGGAGTAACTGCGCGCGTTAACCCAAGGGGGGGGGGGGCACATGTCGCTGAAGCGGCAAGCGTGCTGCGACACGACGATGTCGTCGTTGGCGCGGCGCACCTCTGTGATGAATCTGAAGCCGTCAGCGACGCTAACAAACAGCCATGTAGGGCCGCACATGATGTCGAACTTTGGGCGGACGTAGAGGGAGATGCACGACGGGATGAGGCCCTGGCCGGAGAACCGTCCGGCGAGGCGCTCGTTCTCGTCGACGAGCGCAATGACGCGCTCGAATTCCTTTGCGCGGATGACGCGGCATCCGCCTGAATGTATTAAGAGAGGGGGGGTGCGATGGTCGGGTGACTTGGCGTGTGGACCATGGCGACGCATTCTTCCACGTTGCTGACGTCGGACAAGGCTGCTTCGAGAAACGCGTCGCGGATGGTGCGCACAGTGAGGCGTTTGGCTGTCCGACGCACGACGTTGCCACTCTGATTGGAATGAGAGTGCGGAGAAGGGGGGGTGACTTTGTTTGAGAAGCTCCAAAAAGTCGGGAAGCCGCCGTTGAACACGACAAATTGGGCGATCGTGACTTTGAGAGGGAAATCGGGGGTCTGAATTGTAAACGTAGCGCAAGGCATGTCACGGAGTAAAAGTTGCCCATCACCACGGCGGGGTCTGCCACGTCCACGGGGATTTTCCCGTGGATGGTGTCACGAAGCTGAGGCTTTTTGTCTTTTTGAAGCTTCATGAAGGAATTAATCGCATGTATCCTCGTGCGAAGAGAGAGCTGTGAGGACAGCAACGCCTGCATCAGTTTGATGTCGCCCTGTAAACAAACAGACAATACAAGAGAATTTTGAGTAACCTGACAAGCACAATTCTCTGAAAGCTCATCACCGAGAGGACAGCCAAGCCTGTGGAATGATCTATGAATGGAGCGAATTCCAGCGGTGGAGGAGTTTCTGTGAAGCTACTCGGACACGGAAAAGTCGCTTCAGAGAAATGTTTGCGAAAGTCACACGTAAGCAGTGGAGGGGGTCCTGCTTCTGGAGATGTTTTTTTTTTTTTTTTTTTAGAGTGAGAGCGAAAAGGAGGCACAGGAGAAACGGACTGACGCGCAACCCGTGTGCCATCCTGTAAAAAGATGTCTAATCCAGCCCGATTCGGCACGGCAGAGCTCCGAGACCAGTTACGGTCCTTCTCTTGTGGTTTATCCTCACATGAGATTCAAAGTGAGAGAGAAGCAGCCGTTGGAAAAGAATGAAGGCAATTTATTGAGGATATTGATATTCAGACATTTGCATTTTCCGGGGTCGTCCCTGCCACGTCATAAAAAAATGCAAAGGTTACAGGAACAGGAGGGAGACCGTCGAACACAGAAGCCTCCACCTTTGCTGGCTCCTCTTCCTTCTTCCAATTTTCCACGTACAATTTCCCGTCCGCTGATTTCACCGAAGTGGGCTTGAACTCCACAGGTCTTCTGGTATCACCTATCTAATGAGGTCAATAAGAGGTACGAGACGCTTGTAGTAGGCAATGTCGTACTCTCGGCCTGCATCTCCAAGAGGGATCGAAGGATGCACCTGGCTCCTTCTCCATCAGCAGAGCAGCATGGGAGTCTACGCTGGAGACACTGTCCGATAACCTGAGGCAGACGCAGCAACACGATGCCATTCAATGTCGACGCCAAAGATTTTCTCTCGAATCCTGCGCAAAATTGCAGCCATGACGACTAATGAAATAGTTTAGAGCAATCTGTTTATTCTTGAATGACACACAACGAGGAACGAGCCGGATGGGTTCGGGAGGGATTGATCGGGATGGGAACGGGTATCCTCTTCGGAACGACAAGCGTTGTTGTCGGCCATCCTCTGGATACGATCAAAACGAAAGTGTTCATCCAGAGATTCCAAACTTTGACAAATTAGATGCAAGCTGAGAAAGCGTATGAAGGGCTGGGAACATGGAAGACATTCACGAAAATTGTACGAACAGATGGGCCGCTTGGCTTGTACAGAGGGTGCATTCCTCCTCTCTTTGGATCTGGTATGTTTCGAGCCATTCAATTCGCTGTGTTCGAGGCGCTCTATACTCGCTGGGATGGGCCAACTGCGTCCGCTGAAATACCAGCCTCCTTTGGCCTGCAGCCTAGAGTAATTGCAGCGGGGTTTATAGCCTCAACAGTGCGCGCTGCAATTGAGACTCCAGTGGAGGTTGCCAAGATCCGACGTCAGACTGGCCAGACTTACAATTGGAAATGTCTTTTTCAAGGCCTCGGCATCACGTGGGCGCGAACGTCAGGGCTCATGATGACCTACTTCATCATTGTCGACTCCCTGAGAAGAAATGCGGATTGGCTATGGGACAGTAGCCTCGGTCACTTTGTCGTTTCAGGTGGTGCTGCTACGTTATAATTTTGAACCACTGATTTAATATCTCAGATTTTCTTGGCTTTTGGTGTGGCCTTTGGAAATGCTGAAATCGCAAGTACAAGCGCAGTCATCGGGACCCATGTTGTTCCCACTCATCGTGTGTCTAACGCTATGCAGGCCGCCCCTTTCGGACAGAGCAAAGAGGATGATCAGCCTTTATGGGGGGCCAAGTGGTCTGTATCGTGGGCTTTTGCCCGGAGTGATGAGGAGTATGTTTGCAAATGGATCCTCTATGGTCGTCATGCAGTGGGCTCAAAAGAAAGTCAGTGAGCTTGGGTGGAGAAAGCCAAGTTCCACAACTCCACCGGACGATTGCTCAGTTGAGTAAGAAGAAACGAAGGTTTGAAGTTATTGTAATTGAAAAATGCAAGGAAGTACAAATTATCACTGAATTCTCCTCTTTCTATCGTGTTCCATGAAGAATACAGTGGAGACGATCAGCATGATGCCCACCATCACACCTAACCCAATCAGCTCACCCATATTGCATGCATGAGTAGCTACCTTTAGTTACAACAGGATAGACCGTTGGTTTTGATGGACCAGCTCCATGTCCCTCCAATTGCAAGAGTCTGGTGAACAATCGGATCCTTTTCATTCTAAAATTAAAATAAGATGGTTTTTCGACCACAACGAGTTAAAAGCACTTTAAGCCATCTTTGTTCGTAAATATCCTCTTGCATCCAAAATTTGGATCTCTTACAGGTGCTGGTATTGACTTAGTCTTTTTCTTCTTTGCGAAAAGCAGTTATTTGTACACGTTAATTTCGATTTTGGTGCCGAAATGTTTAACTTCTTAAGAGGGAAAACGGAACCAGCGAAGCAGAAACCAGAGAAAGAAAAAGCGGTCAGCCTCTCTCCTATTCTCTGACTGGCATAGAAGATTTCTTTTCATCAAGAATCGTTTGATATGTTGCGAGGTTGTTGTTCCGCTGTTTTTCTGATGATGAAGAATCCAGCACAGACAGCATTGGGCCTAGTGGAATCGAGAAGCTCTGTGAACAGATGTCCGTTGATCCTACGGATGTTCTTCGGGGTTGGAATGTTTTCTAATCCTTCAGATGCGATTGTTGCTCCTTGCTTATTTATGTGGCTCCACGGAGCAGTGTGTGTTCAAGAAGAAAGAGTGGGATCAAGGAATTGAGCGTCTCGGGTATTTGTTTTTATCTCAAAATCTCACAGGCCAGGGCCACTTCGTTTAGCCACTTGTCCTCTCGACTATCGGACATAGCAAAAGAATTCCACACGACGCCCACAGCCCAACGATATCGCGAATTTGTACGTTTTTCGTTTACGTATTCGAGGCCAGAGGGTCAAAAATCGATGGGTCTGGCACCTTCAGCTACCCACCGAGCTCATGCAGCCAGACATTGCAACTGCTGTCGCCTTGCTGCAGCTCCTTTATCCCCCCGCGATGAACCACGTTTGCAAGTTCATCGAATTCCTTCAGGTTTCCGCTCGATGATGCCGTGTTTTGACGGCGCTAGAGAGGGTTGTACAAGGGCATGAACGAGGACCAGTGGCTGGGGTTTTGGCAGTTTTGCCGCATGGTGTCTGCGTCGTTCGAAGGCTACGATCCTGATGGAGCATGTTATACAAGGCTTGCAATGTCTGACGCCAAAGGGCCCTCCATGATCGACGACTTCGTGTCGTATTGTAAATCACAAATGTAACGATTCATTTAAACCGCCCCCTGTACGCCCACAACCCAAGCGCTGGGTTTGACACAAAGAACACCTCTCCACCGTCAACGTGCGTGTTCCACCCGTCCTTCAGCACCTTTGGGTTCTAGTCGCGTAAACAATTGCAATGACAACCGCAACGTATTTCTCCATGTACTTGTCCAGGCTGCCGTATTCAAAGCCGACGCCTTCAATCTGATTCAAATCAAACGCGGGCAGAAATGGCTGACTTCTTCTTTGCTCAAATGGCCGGGGCAGTAAATGATCCGGAAGCGCCTTCCAAATAAATTTCAAACATGCCGCATCACCCTTCAGATGAGCCGTGGATCAAATGAGCTGCCGCAGAAAGATTTGCAGCTAGCTCTGGGTTCTTTGCAACTGCAGCCAAAGTGGCAGGGGTACCCTTGTACCCAAATTTACGAATCAACGCGTCGATTGCCATATCCTCGCCGAATTTTTCGATGCCCGGTGCCAAAACAATGAGCGTCCTTGAAGCGTAAGGGAAACTTGAAGCCAACGGCACCCGCCATCCGCCATGGCCATTCGTGTGCGGTAAATGGCCTTGTTGCCGAGCCACGTGCTCTTGAATTCACCCGCGTCCAAGTAAACAACGGCCTTGAGTGTGAGACGCATCCCGTCGCTACAAACAGTCGCCATCTCTCGATCCATTAATCTGAAGTTGACTTGTACGCTTAGGGCAGCCGCACGCTCGTAAACTTCGTCAACGTCACCAACAAAGAGGCCTCTGACAACCAATTTGCCATTGGCGTTTTTCGCCATGACGGTGAGAATGAACACAACGGGAAGGTGCGAGCACAACGTCGTCCAAGCGTGATTCAAAATCTTTCGTACAGGAGTATCTGAGAGTAAGTTGATAAGTGGAAGATTCACCTGCTCGCCCCATGATGCGCTCCATCCCGTACGCAGCGCCAATGTAATGAGTGAGGTCAATATTAGCTTTCCCTCCAGTGCCGATAAGAATATTTTTTGTGTAATTGGCCATGCCAACTACTTCATGAGGGACAACCTGCCCAATAGATAGGATCAGGTCGTGGCCCCCACCGAACACAAGTTTGTTAATTTCTGCCGGCCAGGGTTCATTGACAAGCCCGTCAGAAACAGAAGACACGAAGGATGCTGGCACATTCCCGATCGACATGACATCATTTCTCCAGTCGTGGACACGAAAAAGCGATGGAGGAACTCCAGTGAACATCTTCTGAATCTGGTCAGGAGACACTACAATGTAAGTAACTCCATGGCAAATTGCCACTTGCATCGTGTGTACCCAGTGCTGGCATAACATCAGAGACTCTGTCTTTGAAATGATCATAAGCCATCTTCGTTATGGGGCCAGCAAATGAGTGCGACCTCGTAAAATCGGGTGGAATCAAGAACACGCGACGTCCCACCTTCCTTGCCTCCATCTTGAGGAAGCAGTCTTTCAAAATTTCAGAGACGCGCAGCTCGGAGATCTCTGAATCAATTCCTCCTTCAGCTGCCAACACCCCGAACTTAGCGCTCATCGTGTAAGTTAAAAATTAAAATAAAAACAAAATTGCACTTCGATGCGTTCTTGGAATGACTTTTGTGCTGACTTTGATGTCGAAAATCTTCCAAACGAACCACTCCAAGTAGCTGCTGCAAAAGTTTCTTATTTCTCCCAGATTGTTGGGCTGTTTCCGATCTTAGAAGGGCGTGCATTCCCGTGTGACGAGACTTCCCGGAGTGCTGATTGCTGGCAGGATCAATTTCTGCATGTACAGAGCGTGCTTGGCCTCAAGGGAAACATCTCTAGAGTTTTTGCTCTCCTCTTCTCTCAGCGAATCGGTTCATAATGATTCAATTTATGTAGGAGAATGCATTCGGCTCAAGAGGGTCCTCCATTCGTTGCCTGTAAGATGTTTCGAACGTTCAGACGTTTCACACTGACAGCTTTGCATTATTGAGGAGCTTGAGGTTTGCTCAGATTATGATCCATGGGAACAGACCACACATTCTCCGCATGCGGTTGCTGTTGACATTCATCGACGCTCCGATCGCGCGTCAAACTCCAAGTTCTTGCTGCGCGTGACACGCATCCAATACTGTAGATCCGACTCTTTTGCCATCTGGTTTCCGCGGTTTCCTGCTGTCCCCGCTGACGAGCTGGATGATGACGTTGCAGATGCGTTGAATTCGTTGCGCCATCGATACGTCGCCTCTAGCCTTGAAACCCTCACTTTCCCAGCATTCTGCGCTAGACGCTGTTAAGGCTATGAAACAAGAAACAGAGCATCTTGTTGAGCAAGCAGCAGCCCTCTCGTACGCCCACCTCTTTAATCGTCACGCTATAGACGAGCGAGTCGATCTGCACGGCGCAGACCTCAGAGGCCTTGTCCGTCTGAAGCTGATTTTATGGGTCCCAGCATGCCATCCCCTAAGCCCCAGCAGCGGATAGCTTCATCTGTGCTAACGACATCAAAGGAAGGGGTGTCGCGGCTGTGGTCTCCGAGCCGACGTTGAGAGTTTTAACGAACAGTGAATGTACTCAGCCATTTCATGCTTGGTGAGTACATATTGCAGATGCAATTGTCAAAAATGAACGAATTCAATCGTCTCTCTCCTTGTCGTGGGTGCCTCGACGTTCAGCGGCTTTCTTTCGCACATGATCTGGCAGAAAGACGCTTCCACCTCTCATACGACCCTTTGTAGAGAGCTCAGCTTGCAAGTCTGCGAAGGAGTAAATCGCGGTGAGCAAAATGACCGAACCAGTCAGAAAAGCTTTCTCGTCATTCGACTCGGCAAAATCAAGCGGGGTAAGACCCTTTTTGTTTTTCGTGCTGAGACTCACGCCCTTGCGGGCAATCATCTCAGCCAAATCCAAAAAGCCGCATGAAACGGCGATGTGAACAAGCGTGTCGCCATTCTTGTCGGTGAAGAAGACGTCATCAGTCTGAGCTGTCATAAGAGAAACGTTTCTTTCAACCTTCAGTGCTTTAGAAAGCTTGTCCACTTCAGCTTCATCTTGCCGCCTCAATGCCCAATACATCAACTCCCCTGCTGACCCCATGCCGCAGATCAATGTACTTCTGACTTTATAATAAACAGAACCAAGTTCCCACAAAACGCTCTAACGGACAGCAACGGGCGCGCCCATGCGCTGGATCGTTACACATTGAGGCGCTGCTTTATAAAACGGCTCAATCGCAAGCGGTTTAGATTACATACAAAGCCTTTCCTCAATGCTACCCCGCACAGACCGCAGAGCGTCAGCATCCAACTCATCTAACAACAACAAAACACTTTTGTAGACATTGCTTGTCTTCCCAAACGTCCCAATACGGTTTGTATTGGGTGTACCCACTCTCACTGAACGACTGTCTCGAGGCTCGCTCGAATTCCGGGCTGGCAGAGGCTAAAACCTTGAGAGTGGGTGAATGCATGCGCACAGGTCGACTATCGACCGCATTCGGAACATCTGGCGATGGCGACCGCTTCACGAGGGAGCGCTCCCTATCTCCTGAGTCTACGTCTGCATAAATTAGAAGAGAGACAAGAATCTAACCTATATTGTCAAGCTTTACAAGATTAGGAAGTATTTGTAGCACCGTCTGGCGATAGAGTGGATGACTGGCGCACGGGTTCTCATTCAGCCATAAAATCCTAAGTTTTGCAAGCCCCTGTAGATAAGAGAGCTCACTTAAGTCCGAAATGACATTCTTTCGGAGGTACAGCTCTGTCAAATTTTGGCCTGGTTGTAAGACAACCCGTTGGAGCGCCTACAGGACGCAAAGTGCCTCAATGTATCTATCTTGTTCACACTGGCCCACGTCAGTTTGCACGGGAAGACACATACGACAAAGACAGGACTTCAACGTTGGGCATCTCCTTAATCACAGACACCTGACGTGTTAGGAAACCAAATGGGCAGGACATCCGAAAGGTCGGAGCCCCACATGTTCAAATTCCGAACGTTTAGTAGTGAGTCAGACTTTGTCTTCAGGAGGACTTGCTGCGCAGTCAACTGGACCATTTCTTTCAGAGTCGTGGCTGCGAGCTGTCTCAATTTTTCATTAACAATGTTCTTTTGTTAGAACTGCGGCTACATGTACACGAGGATTAATACATAAATGACATTCAACTCTCAAAGCTGACATGTGGATGGTGGTAAGATTGCTCTACAGGCACCGGCTTTGCTTCGGACCGGTCTACCATCAGGGCTTGCTTTAAATTCTGCCGTCCACTGCGCACTTCAGTGTTAGTGAAAGAACTATGGAGACAACATCTTCCCGTAATGTCTAAGTCCTTAAACAAAAACCAGACAAGAAACATAACGATATGGACGACAAATCCAGAAGCCACAAAGCCACCTAAAAAGTCAACAACGCACAAGAAAAAAAAAACCGAGAATATCCAACCGAATTCCTCTTTGCACTAGCGGAAACAACAGCGGGCAGCGATTGCAAAATGATTGCATCGAGAACAAGATTCCAATAATGACGAGAGCGGGTGGAATGATTGACATGAGAAAGTAAACTGAGGACTTCCAGACTTTGAGGGATAGAACGAGATGGGGGGACAGCACTGCGATGGCGAACGTGATAGGACAACTGATCACGGTCATTGCGGAGATAGCTGTTGTCAGCGCTGCGGATGTGCTGAAAATGAACACTCGGCCAACCAAAATGTAGCTTGTCCACAAAATGATCGTAGCGGAGTTCAACTGGGGCATCAGCAGACTACTCTCAAAGTCACTTTGGAGAACGCGATGAAGACGTGTGAGCGTCTGTGTTGGGCTGCAAGCACTCAGAGAAAACAACAACAACAAACAGCGGATGGTCTTCCTGCCGCCGGCGGTGTAAAAGAGGACGAAGGAGCGCTTCTCGGTCGTGCGCCAGATCCAAACGACAAACGGGAGGATGATAATGGTGAAGGCGATCAGCAGGCCCAGAGATGCTTTTGCCAATGGCACCGAGAGGCCGAGCCTCTCGTAGACAATTACTGTGTTTTCAAGTAGCTCTGCCGACGTGAACGTGACAATTGCAGCGAAATGCTGTGCGACAAGGAAGATGAGGTAGCCTTGCATGCACAAAAACGGAATCAACAAGAACTTGTTCTCCTGGATGACGGCGGCAAACGCAAAAAAGCAGAGACCGATTGAGCAGACGGCGAATGTCAGAACGACGTAGGAAAAGTATTCTTTGAAGCTGCTGGACAGCGACGCAGGAACATCCGCCAGCCCTTTGAAGCCAACGCTGGAGCAGATATCAGTCGCAACGGTGACGTTTGAATATACAAGAACGTCGGTCATATTGATACTTTCACTAGAGTGACCACAAGTCGTCAAAATCCTGGCCACATCGCGAACGTATTCACCTATCAGATTGCAAATCTCCAAAACAGTCGAATTCGAAGTTTCAGCAGCAACGCAACCAGCACTTCGAACGAGGCTTAAGGAAACTTGATCAGAAAGAGCAGGGGGGATGCATCTTGTGTTGTGAACGAGCGCATCGACCTGATTCTCAAAGCAGCAGTTCTC
The DNA here is from genome assembly GCA_027487435.1 of Verrucomicrobiaceae bacterium. GTDB lineage: Bacteria > Verrucomicrobiota > Verrucomicrobiia > Verrucomicrobiales > Akkermansiaceae > UBA956. The sequence continues at coordinate 12,176 of JAIYDP010000079.1, forward strand.
CAAGACGCAGTAGACTTGTTCTGCAGTCGCAATTGCTCGCACATCAACATCTCGAAACGTTTGTGCATAGACTGCCAGCCAGAGGCACATCATGAGGAACACCTTAAGCACACAAAAGCCTAAAAAGGCTTTTCGCCAGCCGTCCAGCTTAGACAATTGCAATCGAACAAATTTGATATTGAGCAGAGATTCAACTTCTGCCAGGCTCGACGATGAATCCGTCGAGAGGACGGAGACTCTGTCGTCTGATCCCCTTTGGCCTTGGTCAAGTTCAGGCAGCCCCATCACACATTTTGGTACAAACGACTAGCTTGTTTCGGCAAACAAGTACTCTGAAATTGTGATGATAATGAGGCAAGGATGTGATCTTCAGGTCACCGAATCCACAAATCTTGCGTTCGAAACTCTCCTCCAAAAATTTAAAGAATTTAAATTTGTGATTTAGAGTCATATGGATGGTTTGTGGGTTTTTTGGTATTCTCTAAACTTTGAGAACTTCTTCTAGAGCGATTGAAGCAAAACTTTTATGTCAAAGAGAGGCCGAAGATTGTTCTTGCCGCGTTTGCGCAGCTTGTGTCGAAGGCGCACAGTGGATCTGAGCAAGACCTGTGAGCTTTTTTTGTCTCTATTTTATTCCGATCAGAGCCTCAAGTTTGCAATCGTTTCTTAGGCACTTGAAAGGTCTGGAGCTTGCACTGGAAAAAGGGCGAGTTGCAAATGAGACTGCTGCTCGTGAAACAGATATTCATCGTTCGATCCAACAGCAATTGAGTCAAATATCCTCAGTGGGACCTGACATGATCAGGGTTAGAAGCAGAGCAATGTGTGATGGAAATATCTTCGCTGAAATCAGAGCTGGTCGTTCAGCGCCTTGTTAAGAAGCACAAGGAGGCCTGCTTGCTTGAGGGCATTCAAGTGAATAAACACCCATCTGTTGCGACTACGCAATCGTTGTGAATAATTTGGCCTTTTTGACCTTTCAGGAATGTCGAAAAGGTGTCCAAGGAGATTGCCGAATTAGAGGCTGAGTCCGAATCCATTTCGGCCAAGATAGAACTGCGCAAGAAACAGTTTACACTCGCAATCGCAGCCGTGCGCGAACTCCAGTGCCTCCTCGACGATGGTACTGAAGAAAGTTCCGCCGTCGCAGGGCCCACTGTAGAGCCTGAGGTTGTTGGGCCTGTCGCAGAGCCCATGGATGTTGTAAACTAGAACCCAAAAGCTTTATTTCTTCTTGCCTTTGACAACAGATGCTTTCTGCGCTGGCACAGGCTGCGGGACCTTGGCGGTGCCGCGGATCATTCCATGCTCCAGCCGCCGGCGCTCAAGGAAATCGTCTGCGAACTCGCGCCCTTTCGCTCCCAAATACGCGCCGCAGTAGTCACGAACGTCTTGCGGATTATCGAGGGACATCAAGAAATGGGCAATCGTCACGTCGCCGTTGCCATTGAGCCAACGGAGCTCCTTTTTGCACCAGTCCTCAAACTCTGGTGACATCACAGGTGCTCCAAACTCGTTTGCAGACTTCCCTTGCGATCCCGCCTTAGCGACTCCAGGCTCGGTCCTTCCGAGTTAGAGACCACCAACATCTTACAACTGCAAGAGCGAAGGCCTTATAGTCTCCTTTGGGGCCTCTGGCTTCGACTCGTAATCCCAAAACAGCGAATCTGACGCAGGCGCTTTCTTGACATCTGGAGCGGCAGCTTGAGGAGCCTTCGACTTCACAGCGCTCTGCTGAGCAGCAACAGGGCTAACGGCTTTGATGGTTGCAGTGGGAGCCGGTGATGCTTTAGCCATCCGCAGCCAAGGAGACGTCGCTGCAATAGGAGCTGCCGACGCAACCATTTCAACTGGCTCCTCAGGAAGGACTTGCACAGCAGGTGGTGGTGCTGTTGCTTTCACTTTGAGTTCATCTGACTGAATCGCCGAAAGCGGGACGACGTGTGCAGCCCCAATATTCCAAACCCCTCTTGCAGCGGCGGCTTTCGGCTGTGCCGCAAGATGTGCTTGCAGCTGAATTTGCTGCTGCCGCATTGCCTCCTGGCGCTCCTTCAACTCTGCTTCCTGGATCTCCCGAAGTGACAAGGAGCGCGCCTGCTGAGAACCCCAACGTGAGGGTTCAGTCGCAGAGGCTGCCTGCGCCGCTGCGCCGCTCTTCTTGCTTTCTTGGTCAGGATAAGATGGCATACTGCCAAAGAGAGCCGAAGAAATTGCTTTGGCCATGTCCGCTGACGACACTGCTGGAGGATGCACTCGCTTGGTCGGAAGACCTTCACTAAAAGTTCGGAACTCATCTGAAGTGGGCAATGCTTTTGACTCCGCCTTAGTTGCTGATTGGTCCATGTATTCTCGCTGAATCACCTCATAGAACGAAGGCGAGGGAAGCTGCTCCGGTATTTTCCATCCTTTCGGAGCTGCTGGAGATTCCTTGGGAGCATTCAATTTGGCCACCCTTTCCCGCTCCAGTCTCTCTCTTTCTTCTTGCTGCATTAGATCAGTCAGCGAAGGACCTTTTGAAGCTGAAGGTGCTGCCCAAGCCTTCTTTGCTTGGCTGGACGTGTCGATTGCTGCACCATGCTTTTCCATTGTTTCTGCAACAACTGCTGGAGGGTGTCTCATTGCGATGGTGTCCTTTGGCACCGGAGGCTCTTCTCTGGGAAATGGTTGTACTGGAGGGGGAGGGGTAGGCTGGCGCTGAGGGGCCACAGCGGCTGGCAGTTGAGGCGAGCGGAAACCAGTGCCCTGCATAGGCACCACGGGATCCCTATTCCACGCGGATGGAGGCTTGAGCTCATGGGGGTGAGACTCGATGACGGGAATGATTGGATCCATCGGTGATGGCTCCCTTGGAGGAAATTGAGCAGAATAATCGAACTGCGGTCCAGAATGAAAATTGGACGGCGGAACATGGTGTTGGGGAGGAACTTGGGAAGGGTGCGGTCCAAGAATGCTCATTAGGTGGCCCATATCAACAGGAGAGGGGACAGGTCTGGGCCGTTCAAATGAAGTCGGAACCATCATTCTTGGGAGAGGATTCATCACAGGGGGAAACGGAGCGAATGGCCCCCAGCTAGGTCCGGGCATGATGTGGTCAAACGAAGGGCGTCCCGGATGCATATCAAAAGGCTGATGTGGCGGAGCTGGCATGAAGTCCATCTTCGATGGGGGGACAGGACCCTTAAGCATGTTCATCAAAACTAACAATTTAGAAATGAATTGGATTAGAATATACGTGCACTCTTTTGTTCGTTGACAACTGGAGGACCCTGCGGAAAGGCCGAAATAATTTCGCTCGCATCAAGCTTCGGCGGTGGGAGATCCATGTCGTCGTCTTGTTGCAGAATGTCATTGACTGCGCTTCGCGCCACATCAGTGAGACGTTCTTCGATCTTGTCTTCTGACAAATGCGACAACGGAGTCGTCATATTTGCAGGATTAGCAGGAGATTTAGCAGGAAACGCTCTGTCGTCCAACAAAGCAGCATCTTGAGAGCGCACGTCAGTTGCTTTTGCGAATGATCGCTCTCCATCAGCAATACGAGGCATTTCCCGCTTCTGCAGTGGTCTTACTTCTTCCAGTGTCCCATGGCGGTCAGATTTCGGAAGTCTCTTTGTCCGCGATGCACGAGATTTCCCGGGCTGGTGCAATAAGATCTCAAACAAATGGAAGCACCTCAATTTCAATTTGATCTTCAACACCTCCAACGTAGCGAGAATCTGGAGAAACAAGAGGCTTGTACCTCTTCACTTGGCTTCGTACTTGATCAGGAGTCAGTAGAGGGAATGAATGGTTGTAATGCAAGGGACGAGTAGGCTTCTCAGTTAGAGTGCTTGCAGCAGCCGTTTCAGGACGAAGTAAATCATCCTTGAAAAGTGAGCAGATTTCTTCGATCGTGTAGATGGTCATCGCGTAAATGAATATTGATGTCTTTTTTAGAGAGGAGGTTGTGTCCTTCATTTTTCGAAAAACCGAAAGGGACATTTTGTCCATCAATGCATCAGAGAAACCTGAAATACGATGAGAAAATTTATGCGCAGCGAGGGAAGAAAAAGGACCCCAGCTACGATACATGAAACACTACATGAAGCGTGCAGTTTGCGGCCATTTCCTGTAGAACTCGATTTATGTTTCCTTCATTTTTACATGTAGCAAATACCTCAAGAGAGAATTCCGTCGATGGCGGGACAAACGTTCAATCAACAGTATACCTGAATTTTGAACGGATCTGATGTTTCATCTGGATGGATCTTGGCTTGTTTCCCCAAGTTGTTGCAAGTTTGATTTGTCAGACATTTGATCCCTCTTCATTTTCTTTGTACAGCCTGCGGGACTTCCGAATTGTTCAATTCTCACAGCTTTCTCTGCGCGAGTCTCATTTTAATCCTCAATTGACAGTGTCCTCCTCTTTCTCAAATGGTGACTTGACTAGTGGGTTGCAGCAATCGATAATCGTGGTACTCTATGTTTCTCGAGGATCGATTTCAATCACTCTTCTGAAATATCCCCCATCTTCTACAATGCATCGCCGACCTTCAGCGGCGCTCTGTGGCTTACGAACAGTGCCCTTTGCGCTGCATCGCTAACATTGTAGGTCTCTTCGTTTTCGCCGATCACGCTTCTTTAGTGTATTTTCACACCTCAACGTCGGCTCATCGGTTTGAAGTGATATTGCTATCCGCACGAAGCTGACCCTGAACAGATAGTGGAGCGCTTTCAAGTTCCGATTCACCTCTGGGCTGTCTCTGATCTCTCTCTCTTTTCTTTTTTTTACTTCGTTCCCAACAAGTCAATGGTCAAATTTCGAGGACGATGTCCGTTTCCATTTGTCATCCTGACGATACAGCGACTCTAATTGAGCGCTCCCTCATCATTGAGGGGGTTGAGTCAGCACGCTTTGTCGCGACAACTTACTCGTTGGAGCGGTTAACCCTTCCGTTTCCTTCTGACGTCCAGTGCCACATCGTGCCTCGCTCTTTTAATCGCTGAGGCTGTCCATCTTTTCCTCTGCGAAGGATCCGACACACGCGACGCAATGTTTGTTATCCCCCGATTGTTAGTTTCGTCCCCTTCCTCGATTGCGCGAATTCTTCCGCTGCACATGGCGATCGAGCCATCAGCAAAGATTGCCTCGACGACGGAGTATTTTCTCAGCAGTGATGGCGACCTCGTCCCTGATAGTTTTCTATATCTGTAACCACTGACTGTTTGAAGGGCAACCGACGGACGTCCTGATCTGTACACTTTCTCAGAGTGAGTCCGACCCCGTTGTAACCATTTTCTGTGCGGATCAGTTCTTCTCCGATCTTGACACGCCCTCAAGCTCTCTCAATCTTGCCGACATCCCGCTTAAGTGTTCTGGGCCCTTAGGACCATTTTCGTCGTCGCTGAAGATTGACATGCTGTCTGCTTCGCTTCGGCCCTCTGATGCCCCAATCATTGATGGGCGGAGCTTTATGACAGTTGCAGTTGCCCTCACCGCCTCTTTTGGTGACGAGTCTCAAGTCGTTTCGTCATGTGTGGCAGTGCTCAAAGACAGGAGTCTCCAAGATATCATCCACGCGTAAGATGTTGCTTTGCCTGTGTTTGACCGCACAGGCCAGTCCGTTTGTATCGGCCCGGCAAGAGCCCTCGCAGCAACTTGGTTTTCAACAGCGCCGAGACGCTTGCCGCGTGGCTTTACGGTGACGTCCTTGTCGCCGCCTCATTGTTTTCGAATGACCACCCGCTTGTTGTCGCAACGAATATTTCATCCATCTCATGGGTCCCTCAGGGTGACGTCCTGGCTGTCCTTCAGGGCCAGCGCATCCACTTCCTTCGCTTCAGCCCCCATCCCAACGGCTGGCTCTCCGCTGCTGCTGTTTTGTCTCTCTCCGAGCCCCATGTCAATTCTATTTTCTCCGTCCTGACCACATCAAATCCCTCAGACTCGTATCTGTTTGCAATATCGGACCCTGCAAAGGAGTTCTCAATTTTGGCCACTTCAATTCGATCACTTGACCTTTCAATTTCTTCTCATGAGCGTGCTCGCACACGCAGCGCATCCCTTCCATCCCACACCGGCTGCAGCCCGCTTTTGGATGTACGCGTGCTGAAGTCAGAGGAACGCGCCCATGTCCTCGCCTCGCATGTGAGCCCCACAACCGTGTCCGTCTCTGCTCCTCAAGGAGAGCGCATTGCTCTTGCAACGTCACTCCATGTTGGTGGCTTCCTTTTTGAGTGGGAAATCACCCCATCAAGACTCTCCGTCTTGCGTCGATTCGATATGGAGTCGCTTGGGTTATCTCCTCCTGCTGCAATGCAGCCACTCACTGCATCCATCGTTCTCCTTCTTGGCCCTTCCGAAAACTGCTTATTTGACCTCGACATCAGCACCTTTGCGCTATTTGAAGCCTCGCCAACCTGCTGCCGCCTAGCCCACGACAGTTCACTCTTGTTTGTTACGAACGGGAATGTACGTCGAAGTCGATGGACCCCTCCACTTTTGTCCTCGACATCTCTTTTGGATGGGTTAAATGCCGTGGCCTTGACTCCATCACTTCGGCCCATCACAGCAAAGGTCGCGTCTCTCTTCGCCGAGAGCTTGCTGGAGCTTAGCCGACCCGAAGGAGTGGAGGATGACTTCGTTTTTTGCTTTGCCGACGACCATCCCAACACTCTCCCACTCGCACTAACAATTCACGGTCCAGATTATTGTGCCGCAGCAGTGCGGCGCGTTGTGCCGGTGACGTTTGAAGGAGTGCATCGCGCCATTGTTGACTTGCTGTCGTCAGCGGGGCACATTTTCTCGCCGACACCCGCTGCTGATTTGGAGATCGCGGACGAAGTCGTCGAACCTGTCCTGGCCATTCCTCTCCCCTCCGCTTGGTCTCAATTCAAAGTTTCCGTTAACATATCAGGAACTCGGCCGTGTCGTGGACTTACTCTTCGATTCGAGTCGACGCCTTTGATGAGGCCGCAAAATGTTTCTGCGTTTTTCCTTTTGTTTTGTCGAGCTCAAGTTTCAGCTCTTTGCGCACGTCGCGTACCTCACCAAAGGCAAGATCCCGTCCTTTGCAACTCTTGCCGCGGCCCTCTCGCTGACGCAGGAGCCGATCCTTTCGCACGCGTGCCTCTACGACGTCGAGCGGTGGCAGGACTTTTTAGTTCCGCTGTGGGTAAACGACATTTCCGTTTTGGTGATCACAGCGCCACCTCTGTGACATCGCAGCGATCGTACGTCGAGAAGCTTTCGCGCACAGTCCTTGTCAAAACAAGGGACCCACTTCAAGTTTCCATCCTGTTCATTGTCGGAGTTGTGCTGCCCCATCTGATAAATGCAGATTCTTGGCAAAACGGGCGCTCTCGCTGCACTCTTTCGAAATGCCCACAACGAGGCCATGGCAAAAGTTTTTCTACGGTCATGGCGAACGGAGGAGGAAAAGGCCATTGCATTCAAAAACGCATGCAATTTGTTGGGTCGCCACAAATTCTGTTTTTTTTTATGGAAGGGGTGACTGAAATTGCCCAGCGTTGGCTTGCGCTGTGTTTTTAGTTGGGGGATACGTTACCGATGCGGCCGATGTTGCGATGCGATACCTCTCTTCTCCAGCAATAGCCCTCATCATCCTCCGCTTGTCCAATGGTGCTGTTTCTTTGTTGCGAATTGACCTCCAGTGCCGTCCTCAGACTTGGACTCGTTCGTTGCGAATCGAATGAGCGGGGACGTGTCGAAGGACTGGATAATGCAGGCGCTGTTGGCTTGGCGTACAGGAGACGTTATTGGCGCATGCAGCCACCTCTGGGTACGCTCTCGTCATGTTTTCTTATTGTGGATAGGGTGGAGGGAATCCAATCGTCGGGTCGTCAACACTTTTGCGCTTCTTCTCAAAGAGAATCGAATTCAAGCGTGTAGCATCGCAGGTTGCAGCGCTGGATAGCGGAGCTAGCGCCATCGCTGTGTTAGAAGCCTGTGCTGCGAAGTGGAATTGCTTTACTTTGATAACTGAATTACTAGCGGAGCTGCTCTAATGGGGCTGTCCACATACATGACCCATTTGGTATCAACGGCTAGGTCACGACGCTCCCATCGTGCTGCCGTCACGATTGTAAAGCAGCTGTTGGCCAAAGTACGACATCCTGCTGTCCATTTGATTTGTCTCAGCTTGTGTCGCTGGCTGAGGATGACTACTCAATCGTCGACGCAGCTCTCGTGAGCAAAAAGCTAATGTGACATTTTTGACCTTTACGTTTGACCCATGAAGTCGCATTACGACTATTCTTGCAACAATAGTCGGTTCTGATGTCTCTTCTCTGCTTGGGGACCTCTTGACGTCTCCTCAAGAGCCACCTCTGTCTGATTTCCAAGGTCTGCAGATTTCTTTCGAAAACGTCGCTTGAGTGCGGGGCTCTTCGCTCAGTGTCTGAGGTCCAGTTTGGCGTTTCACGGAGCTGCTCCGGTGGAAAATTTACTGAGCTCGCTGCACTCGTCGCTTGGAGCACTCGCGTCACTTTATTCGATCGCGGCGTTGAAAATCTCTGGTGCGGAGGGTGCCTTGGAATTTGTCGCGATGTCGCGACTATATCGCGTGTTCGTCGACCAGCTTGAGTCTTGTTGGGGGGTTGGCCGACCTCTGATGCCGCAGCGATGCCATCTTTTTGTTCAAGACGTTCGTTCAATTTCAAATCACGTCCGGACCTGCGGCCGACCTAATTTATTCACTGAGCTCTGCCATTATCGTCGAATCACGTCAACGTTTAACTCACACACAAGGTCGCTTGCATCGTCAGATGCTGGGCGGATGGTTTCGGGTGTAATTTGCGCGCGTTTGCGGACTCCTCCAAGTTATCTGCGCGAGACGACGTCGTGGCGTTTGCGCTCGCGCTCACGAAAGAAATTTATGGCCGAAACTCTGTTGACTGGAGCTCCGGTCTCGACTTCTTAGTTTTAGTTCTGTCAGCCTCCAGAGGTTTGCGCCAGCTCAACCGTTGATTTCTCTTGTTACACTTATTGCAAAGAAAGATGCACCCCCGAGCGGTTGATCCAAGCGAAGCCCTTTTGTGATGTTCTGTTGCGATGGGCCAGGGCCGCAGAGGAGTCGATCGTCTTGTCCTACCAAAACTATTTCTTCCGAGGGGCGGACAATACAAGATTTCTTCGTTCATGGCTATTCGCAGCCATGGATTTACTCGACAGGGCCATCACAGCCGGACACAGATGAAGCCAAAGATATTCGTTTGATGTGCATTTCCAAGGCCATGTCAGCAAGAAAGGTCTGCATTGCGATTTTTGAGTTTTAATAATGAGATAAAATCGACACACAATCCCCTGTCAACGGAATTCGAGATTCTGCGGAGCGTCAGCGCAAAAATCCGGGAAGCGTCGGTGAATCAAGAGTACTTAGGGTTCCTCCACATCAGAGTAGAGTCATGCGAGGGTTTCGAGTGGATAATGAATGATCTTCCTTGTAAGCGAATCGACTTCTGCTCTAACCGCAATGTTGGACACCACTCATTTCATTTGTCCGTTCGGTTTGATGGATGTGGGTGCGAAGTCAACTCAAAGAGATGTCCCCATCACATTGTGCTTGAAAGTGTTTCGAGCGGGCTCACATTCAATGCGTGAGATCTCTTTGTTTCAACCCTTATTATCAAGATTGTTGAGGTTTCCGTTTGTTCGACCTCTGTGGGGTGTGTCATTTTGTGTTATCAGCCACAAGCAGGTGTCGCTCGCCCTCATTTGAATAATCCAACAGTTTCTTCCCGATGATGCGATCGTTTCTGGATCGCTAGGCATTGGCAAAGCTTTTGAGGGGCTGCAGTATCATTGCGATTGCTTACTTCGAGATGTACCCTCACTTTTGACACTCATCTTATCATGAAGACCCCATCGGAGAAATGTCGGAGTGTCGTTCTTAAATTGGGGCTGCAAGTTGAGTTTGCCCTCTGTCCGATTTGAGCTGTTGCGTTTAGGCACAGTTTGATGTTGCTTGACCCCATTTTTCGGAGCTTGGTGTGCCATGGGTCGACTCCAAAGTCAGCCTTGAGCATCTTGAGCACTCACAAGCACTTTTGGGAAGACGCCACTGCTGCAATTTCTTTTCTTCTGAACTGTTGTTGCAACCCCTCACGTCCCTCACTCTTTTGAATGCTACCCAAGTAAAAATTTGCTGGGAAGTTACATGGTGCTGCAATTTCTCATGTTGGGAAAACGCACCCATTGCCGTGTGTTCTTGTCAAAATGGCACAGGTAAAAGCATCCATGGTTGCGGAGTCGCGTCGTCGTCGTCGTGGGCGTTGTGCTGTTGGAGCCGTCGCTGTTTGTAGATTTCGCCTATGATGTTCCACTGGATTTGGTGTGCCGCGGGGTCGTTCAACATTCGGGA
>JAIYDP010000082.1 GCA_027487435.1 Verrucomicrobiaceae bacterium
ACTGCTGGGGAGTCTAGTGTGTGGGTGTCTGACAGTGCTGTTGTTGTGAGGGTGTCTTCTGTCGTTGGGAGAGGATTTTCCTTTGTGTTGTCAAGTGGTTCCGGTTTGAGCTTGAGAGAGCTTGAGTTTGGTCACTTTGGTCCTGTGGTTGCATCTTTGCCTGATGTTGGTCGGTCGTCTGGTTCTTTTATCACTGTGTTTGGTGCAGGATTTGGTGTGTTTGACTCTTCTGTTAAAGTGTCAGTAGGTGGGACTGCCTGTGTTTCTACTCTGTGGATTTCGGACTCGAATGTGTTCTGTAAACATTCTGGGGGAGTTGGCCGCGTTTCTGTTTCTGTTTCGATTAGTCGTCTTTCTTCGTCGGTGCCCTCTAAGTTTTCCTCCCCTTCGGTTACGTCAGCCTCGACGTTGTCTTTGTCATCGGCGATTCCAAGTGTGTCCTTGTTTGGAAACGGGTTTGGATTGCACGATTATTCAGCAAGGTCCTCCATCGGAAGCATTTTTTGTGATTCTACACGATGGACTTCAGATTCTTCGTTGGTTTGCAGGGTCGGACCCGTTGTAGGTTTGTCTCTGTCAACCGTTGTCAGTGTTAGTGGGCTTGTATCTCAGCCATCGTTATCGTTTTCTTTTTCAAACCCTTCCGTGTCTGGATCCAGCCCTTCAGAAGTTGCTGCATTCGCACTAGGAAATATTTTGATCTTTGGAACCTCGTTTGGGCGATTAGATCCTTCACCCGTTGTTAGACTGGGAAGTACCCCTTGTGCGACAGCGCGATGGTCTTCAGATTCTAGTATCTCATGCAAGTTGTCCGCGCCGTTGCCCTCTGGATCTCATCCGATAATTGTTTCAGCGTTTGGGTCCCTTGGAACAGGTTCATCAGTCAATGTTGTTCCAGTCTTCGAGCAGACTTTCCCTTTTGCAAGAATTCGGATGCCTTCGTCTTTATCAAGTTGCGACATTGTTACAGTGGATGCCTCTGCATCGACTCCAAATGCAGCTGGTAATTTCTCTATCATTTTCGACGTTGCAGCCTCAAGTACGACTGTTAACTCGTCTCTGGTTCGAGAAACTATTTTATTGGAGCTCAAAGCTTCGAATTCAACGTATAAAGTACTGAGCCCGCTTCCTGTTGGGGTGTACACATTTTCTGTTACCGTTACGAACTCTTTGGGCTCTTCTGTCACAGTCAGTGCTCTCCTCAATGTGACCACTGCTACTGGCATACCTCCATTTTCTTTGTCCATTCGTGATGGTGATACCTTCCGGAGACGTGATGTCATTTTGGTCGAGCCAATATTTGCTGCATCTTCGTGCATCAGCATGCCATCGTCGATCAGTTTCTCTTGGAGAGTTATGGACTCATTTAATTCCGTTGTTCAGACATCGTTGGCGTATCGGCTCAGAATTCAATCAAACTTTTTGTCCGCAGGTACTTCGTATACTGTTGTCCTTGCAGTAACGTCGGGATCCTCTGTGTCAAGTGTTCTAAGCAAGTTCTACATTTCCGATTTGTTTCCCATTCTCAGGATTGCTGGTGGAAATCGCACACATCCAAGATCTTCAGCTCTTGTGTTGGACTCGTCATCCACTCGAAACGATGATGGCACATCGGACGGTTTGGCTTTTTCTTGGCAGTGCAGCTCGTGCTCCTCTGTCATGCGGTCTTTTATTGTGAACACGACTGTTTTCTCAATTCCTCAATCCTCTCTGTCCGCTGGCACTTTTGTTTTCACAGCAACTGCCATTCGACTGCTGTCAGGGACAGCGTCCTCTGCGTCTGTTGCGATTGCAATCGTAGATGATAGCATTCCTTCTGTGAGTATAAATACATCGTCTTCAGTTCTTGCTCCAACCGCTTCATTTTCTCTGGTTGCAACTGTCTCATCTGTTGCCGTGCCTGTGGATTATGTCATATGGACAGTGTCGCCCAATGTACTTTCGCGTTCGAATGTCTTGTCCAACATGACTGCATTGAGGCTAGTCTTCAAAGACTCCGTGTTTGTTTCTGGAGTTGTGTACACGTTCACCGCCAGTGCCACTGTAGAGAGCAGGACAGGATCATCAACTATTCAAATGATTGCGAATTCGCCACCGTCTGGCGGATCCTTACAAGTTTACCCAAATGAAGGTGTCTCATTTTCTACAAGATTCGAGGTAGTTGCGTCTGGTTGGTCAGAAGCCTCGTTTGCTCTTCCGATTCTTTATACATTTGGCCGCTACGGCAGCGATGGCACTGCAGTCTCGTTATCGTCCACCTCAACATCAAACGCATATGTGGATGTTCTTCCAGAGGGTACAGCAACTGGCAGTGTACTCTATTTGTTTGTCCGTGTTTCCAATACGTACGGTACTTTTGTGATTGCAAATGCGTCTGTTGTTGTGAGACCGATTGCAAACGTTACTCTTCTAAGCAGCGTCGTCGTCAACCGACTCGACGAACTAACGAGGACGGGAAATTCTGCTCAAGTGGCTGCGCTTATTCTTTCCGTGGGTTCTTCCATCAATAGCGTCAATACATCAACAACATCTATTCGAGTGACTGCGATCAACCAGTTGTCGACAATTGCAACATCAGCGACTCTCTCCCAACTAGGCACGGAGGGTCTTGCTCTTGCTGCTCAAGCTGTCGGAGAAATGGCTGAAATAGCTTCCCAAGTCCCTCTTGAGACCAGTATTAACGTTTCACTTGTCATTTTGAATACCATCGCTGAGGCTGTCTCTGTGCGCTTGACATCTAAGCTCTCACGACGAGATCTGGTTGCTTTTGCTGGAGCCATTAACAAGTTTGTTGGGCTAATTGCCTTCCAGATCAGTAATCCTGTTGTTTTGTCTTCATCTCGGCGACTTCTCGCAGCGAATCTAACGGCGTCACAACGAAACATCCTCGTGAGTTCAGTATCCTCAGTTTTGAACATGATGGACCTCTTGGCAAGCTTGCTGGCTTCTAGTATTGATGTTGCGGAGCAAGATGCTGTTGCCTTAGTCCTAACGCGCTTGAATGTCATAACTTACCGAACGGCTGTGGGCACGAACCAGACAGTTTCTGCGTCTGGAAATTTGGTTGCTGAGTCCACTGTTGTCTTGGAATCTTCAGCTGATGATCTTGACTACGATATTTCTCTCGTCAGTGTCACTTCTGATGTTTTCGTCTTATTTCCTACAATTGGCGTTGTATCTGTCCAACAAATTGTCTTCATTGTTGCCTCAAAAGCAGAGGAAATTGCAAACCCCGTCGTCTTTCCTGGCACCGTCACTCTGCGCTTTTACATCAACAATACCTTCCCGGAACACGTCACGTTTCCGAATGGAACAGTTATTTCGTACCGATGTGCATACCTTGACCGTACTTCGCTGCAGTGGTCATTCACGGGCATCGTTCCTTTCATCCAGAATCCACGCTCCATTATTTGTCCTGTGACCTCATTTAGGAGTCCTCACGCTGCGATCTACGCGATTCAGGGATGTGACAGAGTTGTCAATAGTGGTGCTGTTATCGACGCTTGTGGAACATGCGGAGGCGGTGTTCAATCTCTTTCAGATTGCAGACAGATATCGTCTGCAGTGGATAATACCAACGTTCTTATTCCAGTTATCATCGGAAGTATCGTCGGGTTTGTTGTTGTAGTAGTAGTTGCTTTCCTGATGGTTCGCTGGAACAGAAACAGGCTCGAACGATTCAATCGACCGCCTCAACCCGTGTACATGTACGACGAAGCTGGCCGTCCTGTGATCACTCAAGATTTCCGAAGGCCCGTGTCTCCTCAAGACCCACTGTACGCTGCGACCCAAACCCATGGCTATCACGGAAGCGGTTTCGCTCAGCCGCCATATCAGGCGAGGCCGCTAGACGTGGACGAGATTGACATAGGAGATGTTCCTTTGTAGTAGAATTTTACTTATCATGCATAAGGTGTTCGTATTGGCAATTGCCTTTGTATAAATTTATGTTCGCAGTGGAGAGAATTGTAAACAAGTTGCGGCTAAAAAAGTATTTTTAGAGCACATCAAGAGTTGAGCGACTCGACGCTCAATGTGGGTAACCCTGTTAGTATTTCTACATGTTCTTCATGGGTCTCTCATTTCAAGTACGCCCATCGTCGATTGTCCAAAGGGTTACATCCTATTGGACACGATTCTGTTCGCTGACGCTCCGTTGCCAATTGTCGCAGTGTCCGAATGCAATGTAACTGTTGCTAACATGGTGATCGCGAGATCTAAAAGCATCGATCCCCTTTTTCGAATAAGGAACTCTTATCTTTCAATCAGCGGATCTTCTTTCAGTAACTTTTCCTCTCTTCTTATCAGTGCAATCAACTCGACAATAACGATTTCGAACACCATTTTTGACAGAGGATTGGCCCCTGTTGTTGCCTTAGTCTCTCCCGAAATCACCTTTATTTCGTTTTCACATTCAATCATTTCCAATACCAGAGCGGCATCGCCTCTTGTCCAAGTGTACTTACCACTAGGAACTCCAAGCTTCTACAACACCAGCCTGATCAACAATGATGCTTCATCAGGCCCTTTGATGGCATTCAATGCGTCTCTTGTATCTTTCTCTCATGGTCAATTCGCAGGGAATTCAGCCTTCTTTTGCAGTTGCTTGAACAACTCAGGGGACATTCTGATATCAAACTCTGTTATTCAAGGAAATGTTGCAAGCAGGATGCTTGTGCTGGCATCTGGTAGCATCCGATTGGTTGGCGTCGAAATCAAGAACAACTTTGTTGACCCCTTTGGAGCCTTCGTTGCTTTTGTTGATCTCACAGTCATCAATTCCTCGTGCATTGCCATGCGCAATTCCTCACTTCTTGATCCATCGAACAGCAACTTCATCGCATCTTGCTTTGTTTGCATGTACGGGTCGACGCTCATGGACAACTGCACATTCCGAGATAATATTGGAACTGTTTTGAACACGATCAGTTCACAGTTGCCAACTCGAGTTTTGGGGAGTTCTTTCTACAACAATCAAGGTTCTCATCGCCTGGAATTTGATTGACTTTGCAGGCATGCAGGATTACTCTGGCGGGATCAGCTCTCAGCATCTGTTTGTGCGAAGTAGCTTCTTTGTGAGCTCATCCTCGAAACTTGGCGGAGCCATTTTCACTCAGAAGTACATGGAAGTAAGGAACTGTACGTTCATGTACAACAACGCTCCATCTGCAGGCGGTGCTTTGTTTTCGACCGGTTCTGCCCTCATCGTTGACTCTTTGTTTGTAAACAACTCCGCAACGTTAGGCGGTGCCATTTCGTCCGAAGGATTTTCTGTCATGTACCGGATTGTCAACTCCAAATTTATTGGGAACGTAGCTGCTCGGAGTGGAGGAGCGGTTATTAGTGGAACGTCAATTCGGCGTAATCGTTATTTTCATTCTCTTTCTGACCATGCAGTCGAAGGATGCGAGTTCTTATTCAATCAAGCCAATACTGGTGGTGCAGTGGAGTTACGTGAGGATCGCAGCGTCATCGACTCTTGCTTCTTTTCGGGAAACCAAGCTTTCGGTTCTGGTGGTGCAGTCACAGCATTCCGACCAGCCGCATTGCAAAACTGCACGTTTTACCAGAATACCGCAGTCTCAGGAGGGGGAGGCGCAGTGTTCTCGAATGCAGATGCTCTTTTCGTCGCAGATTGCCTGTTTCATTCGAACCTGGCGAGCATTGATGGAGGCGCGCTGTTTTCTGTCGGCATCTTGAACGTGACATCTTCAAATTTCACCCGCAATTTCGGTGCTCTCTGTGGCGGCGCGATGTCCATCTTATCAGGGGCTGCAAGTGTAGTGTCATCCATCTTTGACGAAAATTTCAGCCATTCTGGTGGTGCTGCTTGTTCTTCGAGTTCCTTGACCGTCGAGTCCTCTGCGTTCAACTGCAATCATGGCACATATGGTGGAGGAATCCAAGTGAATGCCCTCTCTCAAAACAGCTTCACATCATGCACTTTCCGCAACAATACCGCGGAAGAAGGTGGTGCAGCTGCAGTTATCACAACCGCGTTCTTCAGTTCTTGCACGTTCTCTGGAAACTTTGCCAATCAGAGCGGGGGAGCAGTCAGTAATCGGGGCAATGTTTCTATCTTGTCGTCGACTTTCGAATACAATAGAGCTCAAGAACGTGGAGGAGCTGCAGATAGTGAAGGGGGCTCACTGAATTTAACAGAGGTGCGGCTCGGAGTCAATTACGCACTGATCAAGGGATCTCTCATCTCATTGAGAAACGGCGCTCTCGGCATCTTGTTCCGAATGGAAGTTGATTTCGATTCAACAGTTCTGCTGAATACAGGCGGTGTCATTCCGATCATGGTGGTGTTGTCCAATTTGACGGTGGATCAAGTCTTGGCAAAGTCAAGCAATTTGCAGACAAGAGTCATTCATCACCAGTTTAATGGCTTCCTGTCTGTGATATCCTCAGTTCTATCCGGTAAATCCTTTCGTATTGCCATTTAAAATACAGGGGTGTGGGTTTTCGTTGATCGTGCATCGTTTAAAGCCGTGGGATTGTTGGCTACGAACAACTCCCTTGTTGAGTTTTACGTTGGTCGAGAGATTTCGATTTTTGGTAGTTGTTGATTTGCCAATTTAATGTAGACAGGATCCTCATTCTGCAATAACTCTTTTCTTTCCAATGATGTTACACAAGCACGTGCAGTTGTGTTGACTTCATTATCTCATATCCCGCTTTCTGCTGGAGTTGTTTTAGTTCCACTGGAGCCCACTCTTGCATTGAACGTCGCGACCTCATTGTGCAGTTGCTCTCAGACCACTGTCGTCATGTCCCTCGAGTCAGTCAATGAAAACTCAACCTCTTTTATTCTATTTTACTCGTTTTCTTGGTTTGGGCCTCGCATCTCCTCCAGGCTATGCATGGACCGGACTTCACTACTTGAGATTCCTAACACTTCTGATCGCCTTCCTGGGCCCAATTTTCATGGAGGACCCAATTCTACGATTCAAGTGAAGGCAACTGTCAAATATGAGGTTCGGGTATCTTTTTTTGGCGAACACTGTGGTGCGCTTCTTGCTGACGCATTGCCATTATTTCCAAGTACTGACCACTCCGTTTTCCAGTTCTCGCGTCAGTGGGGTGTGCTGCCCACGCAGCAACAGTCTCCACTTCACATGGAAATTAGAAACCAACGGGACACCCCCGTTCTCGTTGAATCAAACGCCATTCGAATCCAAGAGATGAATAGTCAAGCCAATGTTCAATTGCAGACAACGGGGACGACGAATACTTTTACATTTTTGATCACCCCACTGAGAATGTCGATTTTGTCATACTACATGGTCAACTCAGCCGATCCAAGATACCTAGATCCTTCCTCCGTGCCGCAGCGGATCAAGGGTTCCATGCTTGCGCTTCCCATTTATTTACCACCAATCCTCGCGACGGGGCTCCTCCTTCTTGTTTTGTTTGGCATTATGAGGCTTGTGGTGCACTGGCGGCGGAAATTCGAGGCGCGAGTCATTGAGCGAGTGCTATCTGATTACTCTGGTGACGTACTTTGAAGTATTTTTTGATATTGCAGGACTGGATTCGGCTTTGTCGTCTCGGGCCATGTCTGCGGGGCTGAACGACGTTGAAATAAATTTTGCGTCGATTACTATCTTGAAAGATATCGGCGCTGGTGCAACTGGAAAAGTAATTCTTGGGCGATGGAAGGGAGCATACGTAGCAGTGAAAAAGTTCTACGACACAGCCGTACCCTTGCCATGTTGGCATCTTACGTATTCAGGACGCAGACATTGAAGCTTTCATCAGGGAAGCCCGCGCCCTGAAGGAACTACGCCATCCTAACGTCGTCCAACTCGTCGGTGTATCGCTTCAACCACTTTGCGTTATTCTGGAGTTCATGCAGCGAGGCTCCCTCTTCGCGTGCCTCCGTGACCCAAATGTCAACATAACTCCGGAAATTCGAACGAAATTTGCCCTTGACGTTGCTCGTGGTATGGCGTTCCTTCACGCTTCAAACTTGCTCCACCGGGACTTGAAGAGTATGAATGTACTCGTGAGCGCAAATTGGGTTTGCAAGGTCGGGGACTTGGGTCAGACAAGAGCGGTCGGGGTATGTAATGTTAGTCCAAGGGCTTACTCGGATAGGGCGGCTTTACGATTCAAATGGCTGGGACGTTGCTATGGGCTGCGCCTGAGCTGTTTCGAAAAGATGGCTGCTACACGCAGGCGGTCGACATTTATAGCTTCGGGATCATTATGTGGGAACTTCTCACAAGAAAAGCTCCATATGAGACCAACGAAGACTTTCCAATTGCTGTCGGAGCAGTAATGGAATACGTTCGCGAAGGGGGTCGCCCACACTTCGTACCTAAAAATGATGAATGGTGGGAAGGCCTCATGTGCAGGTGCTGGAATGGGAACGAGCAAGAGAGGCCATCTTTTGAGGCAATTGTCGACGATCTTGAGAGAAGATCTGGAGAAAGAATCGTCGAGGATGAGGAGGACGCTGGTGACGCAATGATGTCGACACTGCATAGCCCACTGCTATCGTCGAGGCACTCTTGACCTGCTGTTTCCCTCGAGCTAGCTTAATGTGTAGTTGTCGACTTCTGTTGGATTCGCAAGTCTCGTCTCATCACATGTGAGTTGGGTCCAGTGTGGCGTCGAGGTTAAATTCTAAAAGCGAGCAAACACAATCCTTAAAATAAAATCAACGAAATGGAGTCAGTCTCACTTGCGTCACTCTCTGCCAGGCTTGAACAGTGGGCTGGTGATGACTCTAGTTCGTGGCCTAGGCAGGACTGCTGCTCTGTTCTTCAGAGCGTTTCGGAGCTCTCCCAGTGCACTACGACAGAGGCTTTTCTCAATTTAGTGTCAGTTCCGACATTATTGCATTCGTTATTTGTTACTTTCTGCACTCATTCCTCAGGGTCATCCGATTTTTTGTGAGAGACGATTATCCGGTTCGCTGTGCTGCGCTTAGATGTATCCGAATGATTTGCAAAACTGCAGACATCGCGCGACAATTTGCTACAGTGCCTGCCTATGGATTGGTTAACAGGTATTTGTGAATGTTTCGAAGCATCTTATTTTGAACTAGATGCATTGAAGGAACAAATCAAAAGATCGGGGATCGAACGGAGGCGTTTCGATTGCTGCGACACTTCTTAGTGGTTGCCTGATTCTTTTACCTTATGTCCTAGGAAATGGACTCATCGCTTGTTTCAAGAGGTTCGGTTTCCGCCCTTGTTGCTGTCGCCGATGCTGTTGATGATGAATTTCGTGCAGTCAGTTTGGAGATGATTCGGCAGATCTGTTTTCAGCTTGCATTTCTTGTAATGGCTTAGTTCTTGTCCAGCCGCTTCTCGTCTCTGAATGTGGCGGCATCGGGTCCATTATTTCTGCCCTCTCAGACGGCACAGTCCCTCAACTAACTGTTTGATTCCGTGAGTTCGTCTCTGATTAGAAGGAAACTCTCGCCCTCACCGTGGCCTATAGCCTTAGTGACTTCTCGACGCGTACATTTTTTAGGCCTGATGTTGATTTGGAGGTCATGAATGAGTCTTGAAGATGACATATGTAGAAACTGTTGTCACCTCTGACTGCCGTGAACGTTGAGGTTCCTGCGTTAACTCCAGTATTCTGACATGCAAGCAAGAGAATGAGAATGCCCTACTTGTTTGCAAACGGGCTGTCCGTGTTTTGCTTCGAACATGGGCTGGGTTGATTGTGCTGACTTCAGATCCGAACGGGCTTGCTGCCGTCATCAAAGTGTTGAGCCTCCCAAGTCAGCGACCCCTGGTATTCTCTGCTTGTTATTGTATCACAATTCTAGGTGAAGCCTGTCATTTTGGAACTGCTCTTTGATTTGTTGCGAATTCCAGCCCCCGATTCTGCGAGGTTTGCAGTCAATGCGATTATCACGACTTCAGAAACCGAGGAATGACTCAGGAAGAACCAGAAGAGGTGTCAAATTCTCTGAAGTCAATATTGCTGTTACCGTATTGAAGGTTTTAAGGTTTCAAGGGCATCATGATTTCACATCAAACTACTTTGCTATGCTTCTGCTGGCCCTCTTCAAGTGCAACCTCGTCGAAGTGACACTGCGTTTCACCCCCCTGATATTTAGTCCCTTGAAGCTTTGGGGCGCGATTCGAATGACCCAGCTTCCGCGAATGCGATTTTGTTGCTTTGTGAAGTCCTGCACAAAGCCGACATATTCCTTCCACCAGGTCATTGTACGAAACTCCACGTTCTTTCTGCAGGTGTTAAATCTGACGCGCGTAAGTTGCTTCCTTCCCTCGTAAATCTCGCCGCGTCTTTCAGTGACGAAGCGAGATCAAAGGCGTCAAAGGTTTTGAAAGCTTTGCGAGATGTTATCTTCATATGGATTGCCTCATATCTGAAGTACTCCATCAAAAAGAAGTTGAGGCCAGGGACTAGGATAGGCCGGTTCGTTGACGTTAGGATGCCTTTTACAGCGCAGGACACCATATCAGCGACTCTCTCTCTTGCAGAAGTCTTTTGAGTCTTCCATTGACAATGAGGAATTCCAAAATCAAGTTCGACAGCAGACTGGCGTCCATGCTTTTCTCCAATAATTGACGTCATGAAGGTGCTGCAAACAAAAGAATTTTCAAAATGGAATTGGAAGCTAATTGCAGAGCTGGTTGATGGACCGCTCTCCTCTCGTTTTGAGTCTGTTCTACTTCTTTTCTTCTTATCGAATAGTCGACTTGAGGACTGTATCGGCAATGACTTTGTTCCGAGGCTGATCTCGTTTTACAGGCCTTCAAAACTATATTTTTCTACGGTTCCACGCTCGCAAGAGGCTGCCATTTATGTTCGCGTTGGCCGCGCACTGCTTGAGGCTCTCCTAAATTGCAATGCAGTTGTACAGGTGATGCAGCAGAACTTACGCTTTCAGGGCGTTTCATATTTGCGTGAGTGCAAGCTTGTTTCCGACATATGCGCTATAATCAGCGAGGAGTTGAACAAGGCAGACCCGACTCAAAGCACTTCTTTCTCGTCTGACAAGATATCAAGGACGCTGACAAGGGAATACTTTACCTTTTTGGGAGTGTTGTCATCAACAGATGCCGGACTTGAAATCCTGAATTTGAACAACACGTTTCTGCTGCTGAATCAGCTCGTGCAATCCAAATCTCGAGAGGATCACATCCGCTTGTTGCTTACTTCCCTGAACTACGAAACGTCGCTTTCCACATTTTTGCTGAACCCATCAGTGAGAATCCTTGCCGTTCACTGCTTGAGGTGTCCATGAGAGCGCCATCAAAGGTAGATGATGCAGTCCTCTTGCTCATTCTCCAGCTAATTCGATATCATGCAACGAAGCACTTCAGAACCCTCCTCCGCTCAGGGTTAGCCGATTTCTCTAGTTGGGCAATTGAGCAGCTAGTGACTCAAGTTCCCCGCAAGAGGCTCTTTTTACTCTGCAGCTATTTGACCCAGAACCTGACATAACTGGCATCGCTCTATCAATTTTGGATGAAGCTTCTCAGAACGTTCCAAATCTAGATGCCCTTATCGCCAAAGGCCCTGCCCTCTTTCCGCTTGGACGTGCATCAAAGAATCTTCTTTTGCGGTGAAGCAGTTTCCTATATTTCTGATTTCAGATTTTTGTCGCGACCAAGCGGATATGATCTGTTGGAAGCTCATGGTTGGATTGCTAATGAGATGGAAGTTCTCCCGACATGGCTGCGCTCACGGCTTGTAGGTGTGGCGAACAACAGAAGCATTGTCGTACCACATCGCTGCAGAAGGGGAAATTATCAACGCGTTCTCAGAGCGACAAGGGTCCTCGAAGGCAGCTGTCATACCTCCACATTTCTACGGCGAGCTGGCAAAGACTGAGCAGGGTTGCAAGCGGCTCCATGCGACAGGTTTCGTTGCATGTCCTGCGCCTTTTTATGGATAAGGCTACTTCGATGAGCTGCTGGCCATTTTGCGGAATCCCGGGAGCTCTGTTTCGTCTCTTCGATCCTCGATTTGGGCTGTTGTACGGGTATGACTGGACCCCCATATGACACAGAAAGGCGCACATTGGTTCTTCGGAATCTGGGTTTTCGTTTCTTGCTGAAAATGGCGTTGTTCCATACTTGGCGTTTGTTGCAGAAACCAACAACAATCTCTCTGTCCGAGGGTTCTTGCTTTGAATCGCGTCTCAGTGGCCAGGACTATCTTCTACTCAATGGGACTTATCTCTCTTCATGAGCAAGGGCGCTGTCACCTTCTTGACGTTCGCTGGGAGTCCAAAGCTGAACTTGATGTTGCCATTTCAGTTCCTGCCGACGTGGATGACATCATGAAGGTTTTGCTTTTGTTTATGTTTCTTGACATGCC
Organism: Verrucomicrobiaceae bacterium; assembly: GCA_027487435.1. Taxonomy (GTDB): domain Bacteria; phylum Verrucomicrobiota; class Verrucomicrobiia; order Verrucomicrobiales; family Akkermansiaceae; genus UBA956. The sequence goes on from JAIYDP010000082.1 coordinate 12,322, forward strand.
AAGATGAGTCCCTATAAGTACGCAACACCAAGGTATTCTCTTCATGATCCAACAGACGGCCAATCAGAGGCTGATGAGTGCTGTAGATCCTATAGTTTCTCACTGATCAGGGCATATGATGTAATTCAAGCCCTTTCTAAACTTTGTAACAACGTATCGCAAGCTGACGGGAAGACAGCATTGGCCAAGTAAGTTTTCGTGGCTGAATGCATCAACTGAACAGGCTTCGTGCGAAAAATCTGAATATTTTTTCATCTGTCTCGGTTCTTTTGAAGGTCATGTTTGCGTTTTGTTTCTGATCGCAGGTTTGGGAACTGCTGGAATACTACAGGTTCAAGCTCGCGACGAGGAGATTTCTAAACGAGCTGTTTCGAAAGGCTGTTGTGTCGTTGTAGTTTTTCTGAATGAAATGTCCCATCCTCACAACCTGCAACAAATGAAGTGCACTCTCCGTGTAGTTGCCGCCAATGATGCCTTTAATCCGCAATACTACACCCCAACAGAACTGCATGGCGCCCTCCCCACCCTCCACTGCGCACTATCGGCTGCGCCCTTGATCGCTTCACTAACTTGGTCAACCCGCAGGTCGTTGCCCCACAGATCCATTCATGTCCGCCGCTCCTCTTGCGTAACCCCTCTCATCCACCCTCTCAGCTGTTGGAAGAAGTAAAATTGAGGTGCCCCCGACTTCCTTGAAGCCAGTTGAGCCCCCAATCGCTTCAGCAAGGCTAGCCACGTAGCAGGGCTGGGGGTTCAAAGCGAAATTACAGACTACAAAATGTACAGACTTCCAAATGTAAAGACTACGGTATCGAAAAGGAGAATTCAAGTGAAACGGATTAACTTCATCATGAAGGGTAATGCATCGCTGGGGAGGCAGCAGAATGTAGAAATGGGACAAAAGTGGTTGTGAGTTCAGCTTTCTCGAAAATCGACAGACACTCGCAATGTCAAACCAGACCTTCCTTTCTGAGGTACCACTTTGACACCTGACAGGTGTCATACCCCAAACATTCCTCCAATATTTGTTTGTTGCTATTTTTAACACAGTGGTTTCATCGCTGCCCCATGACCTTGTTGCGAAGCTCTGTGATACTACTGGGTTCTCGCTTACTTGAAGCACTGATTTTTCAGGGATATTAGTGGTCATCTGCGATTCAGCTGCTCGATGGCCATCACGGCGGTTGCATTCCGGTTTCCTTTTAAAACTGCACCTAATGAAGCAGCTCCAGGAACTCCTACAGGCTTCACTGCAGCGGTCTCGGGTCCTCTACAGGTCACTGTTTCTTGGAATGCTCTCTCCTCGTCGGATATTTCCTCACTCGGTGTGACTGGATACTCCGTGAAGCGACTGAATCCTGATTTGAGCATCACCGCGGTGACAGTGTCAACTTCTGTGACGAGTTATGTATGGAATTCATTGACTCGCGATACTCTCTACACTTTCGGAGTCTCCTCAGTGATGTCTGGTGGAGAGTCCGACGTTGCGTCTGCCGACGCTGTGGCAATTGGTTTCCCTTCTCTGTAGTCAGCTTACCCTGAAGACGTCCCAAATGCGCCGACGTCATTGAGTGCAGTCGCGTCTGCCCCTCTTACTGCATCCGCTTCTTGGATTGCACCTCTACAGGCCTCAGGGGCCAACACTGACCCATCCGTGACATCGTATCTCCTGCAATTTGATACTGTCAACTCTTTTTCTTCTGGTGGCTCAGTGAATGTTACGACATCTACCTCATCAACGTCGTCAATACTGACCAAAGGGATCGTCTACTTCGCACGTGTTGCAGCTGTCAACGCCGCCGGCAGGGGAGCGTTTTCTGCTGTCACTGCTTCTTTTCGAGTTCTCGGTCTGATATTTCGTCAACGTTTCTAATGTTTGCAGACTTGCCAGCAACGCCTACGTCCCTCGCGATTACGCAAACATATCCTCCATCGGCTATGAGTATCACATGGGCTGCGCCAACCGACGTTGGCGGTGGGTCAGGTGTAGCGCTACCATCTGGATTTGTTTTGAGCTACCACCTTGACCGTGTAACCAGCGCAAGTGGCTCAACAAGCGCTCAGCTTTACACGAACATACAGTTGCTCAATTTCGATTTCACCAATATCACGATCGGACAGATCTTCTATTTCAAAGTGCGAACTTGCGTTAGTACAATAGGATGCAGTTCCTACTCGAGCGTTCTTTCGCAGCTTGCCATGAGTAGCTAGTTGCCCTTGTCTCTAACAGTTGCAGTCCCTCCTGGTCTCCCTCGATCATTATCGGCAGCTGTGAGTGGTTCTTTGGCAGTGACGTTATCTTATTTGATTCCTGCGGATACTGGAGTTGGAGACACGTCTGTTCCTGTTTCTTACAAGATTGAAGTGACCGCTGCCTCGTCGACATCATTTGTAGCGACAGCAAGCACGAGCCACGTTTTTTCAAACCTTGTGAAAGGCCAGTCCTATTCGTTTCGGGTACTTGCTGAGAATCCATATTTCAATGGGTCATACACAGCATCCATTGCCACTGTGGCCTTAGGTTAGACTTCGTAGACGTCTCTTTGGCTGATCGCATAGATTTTGCGAGTTCTCCGCAGTCTGTGACTGGTTCTGTTTCTGGCGCCCTTGCCATTTCGGTAGGGTGGGTGTCTCCGCTTGACACCGGCTCTGGGTCCTCGGTGCAAAGCGATCTTACAGCATATTTTGTTGAGTACGGGAACAATGTGACCCAAGCGTTTTCTTCTGTTGCAGTGGCGACCAGTGTGTTTTCCACAACGCTGACCTCGTTGGTCAAAGGAGTTAACTATGTGATTCGCGTTCGAGCTCAGAATCACGCTGGAAACGGCTCTGTGTCCTCCTCAGTCTTTGTGCATGCTATATGTGAATGCTATTGGCCGCATTGCTCTCACCCTGCTAGCTTTAAGTGCTGCTCCGTCCTCTGCACAAGGCCGCGTGACGGCGAATGAAACCGTTACTTTTTCGTGGATGACCCCGTTAGACACAGGCTCGGGCGACTCGTCAACCGCTGTTTCTGAGTACATCGTCCAAAGGACTTCTATAGTGGACACGTTGTTCGCTTCGCCGACTGTCAACTTGTCGTTGTCCTCAATTACTTTTTCCTTTGTCGACAGCTCGCTGGCACGAGGGCAGACGTTCATGTATCGAGTCAGAGCTGTGACATCTGCGGGTATTGGAGACTTTTCAGCAGCCTCCATTGTAACGTCCGTTTGTATGGATCTAATGACAATCTCACTGACACCGCAGCCTCTCCATCTGAGCCTCGAAGCTTGAATGCCTCCTCTTATGGAGTGCTGGCAGTGACAGTGACGTGGCTTATCCCAGCTGATACAGGCGCAGGAACTCAAAACAGTAGTCTTCTGGATGAGTACCAACTTGTCTATGCAAGTGATGCCCTTTTTTCTGTCAATGTTGTTGGTCCCTTCAGTGTCAGCCGGAACTTGTTGTCACATACTGTGTCAGGGCTATTGAGAGATGCAACATACTATTTTCGATTACGGGCTTCCAATGGTGCAGGCCACAGTGCGTATGCACCAACGGTATCTGCGGTAGCAACCGGTTCGCATTGTTTGTTTCGGAGCTCACACTTTAGTTCCAAGTTTGTCGGCGACATCAGTTGTCCCGTCTGTTACTTCAGCGGGATCAATGTGCTCTTTGAATATTTCTTTCACGATTCCAGCATTGAGTGCAACAGACACAATTGAGGTGGCATTCTTGGAAGGATCAGGTTTCCTATTTGTACAATCAGCTGTCTCCGTGTTTTCATCAGCTTCCGGAGGCACTGCAGCCGTCTCCTCTCAATCTGTCACAAGAATTGTTATTTCTCGAACAGGGGCTTCTACAGTGGACTCTTCTGTATCAGTTTCTTTTAATTTGACGAATGTCCAACTTCCTCCACAGGCAGGACCATCATCGAATTTCTCTCTAACAATATTCTCTTCGTCGTCTGTTATCGTTGGTGAAAGCTCGCTGGGACCACTCATTCTGTCAACTGGAGTTCTTAGTGTGTCCTCTGTCGTCGCGTCGAACCTGGCGGCGGGGCAGGTTTCATCCTTCAATTTTACATTGGTATTGACGAATCCTTTGAACTCGAGTTCTTCGATCGTTGTTGTGGTTCCTCCGGCCATGTCATTGGAGCACTCGCAGATCTCGGCTACCATTGATGACATTTCATCATCTGTTGCCTCCGTTTCTTCTGCTGCTGACAACATCACTGCGACAATTGTCCTCTCTTCAAATTTCTCAATACCAAGCCGATCACATATTATGAGGTTGCGATTGTTTGGTGTTCGAAATCAGCCTTATTCTGGTTCTGCTGGATCGTTTTCCATCAGTACTAGGTCCCCTCTTCTCCGCGATGTTGATTTCGGCGTGTCTTCAACTGTGGTAACGATTCCTTCTTTTCTTTCTCCTTGCTCAGTCAATTTTTCAACGAATCTGCTCGGCGAGTCAGCCACTGTAACAGTCACAGCAATGATTTTCAATGCGTTCACATCGTCCCATGTTTTCAAAGTTGTTTTTCCGTCTTCTTTTAACATTTCTGCGTCCCGCCAATCAGATGCTGGTCATTCTCTTGAGATTTCGAACTCGACCGTCCTTCTTTACCGCTACATTCAGAGTGGATCGTTATCAGCGGGATCCTCCATTTCTTTTTCTATTGTTGGTGTCCGAAACCCTTCAGCCGTTGTCGGATTCGCAGGATATTTTGAATTCTACACGTTGACCTCGTCCCTCATTGTTGTTGACCAGAACACGTCTGTTGCCGGACCATCAATTCAGCCATCTCCCCTCATTCTACCTTCGGTAACATTGAGTTCTGTTGTTGTTGGGTCCACCGCGTCAATGAACCTTTCGTTTGCTGTCTCGGGAGAGTTGTTGAACCGTTTTGTTTTGACGGTTTCATTTTCGACAGGATTTAATATTTCATCCATGTTTCTTGTGGGTTCTTCACCAACTACAGTCTCCATCATCCCAGTGTCGGCAACTACTTGCAATATTACGTTTGCCTCAAACGTGCCAGCAGGCACGATTGTGCTGATCAGATTGGCCAATGCTAGAAATCCTTTTGAAGTTGGCCCAAGTACTGGGTCTAATCTGACTGTTTTTGAAGGTTCCTTGTTGCTCTATCAGTCAAATTTTGTTTCTCCTGTGACAGTTCAGCAATCTGCTCTACGAGTTGCTGCGTTGTTGTCCGATTTAACTGCTGGATCGATAGTGTCAGCCTACTTCAACATTTCTTCCGAGATTGGTATCGGTCATAGCATACTCGTTACTTTCCCTTCCAACATTTCTGTAGTAGCACCTGTCTCAGTTGTTGCATCGAGCCCATGTGCATCGGCAACAGTTACGGTGCACACAACGTTTCCTCTCTCCCTTTGGGTCAACTGCTCTTTGCCATTCAGCACACGGACGGCAACTTCCCTTGCTTTGAACATGTCGACGTTTGCGCTACCACCTTTTTCAAGCCTATTTGATGGCATCAATGTATCCATTTATGTCGACTCGAATTTGTACGATACCGGGACATCATCAGCCTTCTTTGTTTCCCCTGGAGCGATTTCTGGGCTCGTTGAGCTCAGCATTCCTTCCATCAACACGCTGACGTCTGCTTCTTTTCAACTGAACAATACGAATCCGATTGCTAATGGTTTACTTCTTCGAATCGTTCTTCCCTCTGGTTTCAATGCTTCTGCAGCGTCGCTCGTTTCATCATCACACAGTTTTTCCCTGTTAAACAAGACGTCGACGATCATTATCTTGACTTCTCCAGCATATCTAGGTGCACACTCTCAAGTGCTCGTCATTCTTGGCTCTGTTCTTACAATGTCTGGCACTGCCGGTTCCGTTGGAGCTATATCTTTTTCAACCCTTATGTCCAGCACTGGCGCACTAGTTGACTCTGGTAACTACAGTCAGTTGACCCTTCAAGGTGGTCGCCTGTCGTCTGTTAACGTTAGCACGACATCTAGCGTGGTAGGGGCTTCTACCAATCTGACTGTTTCCTTTGTTCTCGCTAATGACTTACCCAACTCCGGGTTGATTGTGATTGCTCTTCCTCCAACTATGGGTTTAACTGCATTATCAGAGGTGTCGTCCCTTCGAATCAACACCGCTGCACTTACAGGGTCTCTGACCACATCTGTTGTGACTGCATCGTGCAAAACGTATTCCACAGTTCAGTGCGTAAATATTTCTTTGACAAGGAGCAATACCGTGTTTTCTGTTCCTTCAGGGCAGTCGCTTGGATTTACTTTCACTGGTCTCGTGAGTCAAGTCTTCAGTGGCAACCAGTCCTTTTCAATTTACACGATGGACTCCAATTTTGCAGTGGTTGATCTTGCTGAGGCTGTAGTGGCTGTCCCTGTTTTGTCCCCAACAGCGTTTTCTTCTGCCAGCTTCAGGATCTCGCCGTCAACAACAGGATCAAATGTCACTCTGACTGTTAACATCACAACGTCTTTACTCTGCCCCGGAGCGTCGGAGTTCTCTCTCGTCCTACCTTCTCAATTTTTAACTGTATTTCCCGTGGCAGCTTCGGTCGTCTATGGATCCTCCAATGAATTGTTGTCGTACACGGCTGGCTCAATGCCGTTGGAGGCGATACTTAAGAGACCCCTAAACTCCTCTACAATTCTTCCAGGCACACTGTTCACTCTGACGTTCGCCTTTGGGTTCACCTCAAGAGTAGCAAGCTTGCTGAATCCATTGCAAGTATCGCTCAGGGATTCTTTGAGTAGAACTATCCATCTTTCGCTTGTCTCCGCTATAGATGTACTTGAATATTTTTCTCCTATCGTGTCTGCTATTGTATCACAAACAGTTCCGACCACGGGCTCTAGTTTCGTCAGCGTGTTTGGTGGATCGTTCGGCTATGCAGAGAGTTCCCCTTCTGCTAGAATTGGGGACACTTCTTCTGAAGCTACACTGTGGCATGCAGACTCTTTCATACTTGTGAAGGCTCCATCGGGGGTAAGATCTTCACTGGCAGTGTTTGTGTCTGTTCTGAGAAAAACGGGAAGTTTTTCACGTTCACTTTCGTACGCATTTCCAGTAGTTACAAGCGTTTTCCCCACATCTGGTATTCCCACCACTGGATCGTCACTCTTGTTTTTGTTTGGAAGTGGTTTTGCGATTACTGACAGCTCCGTTCGTGTTAGAATTGGTCAAACAGCAGTAGAACAGAGTCAGTGGATATCTGATTCAGGACTCCAAGTGAAGCCATCATCTGGGCTTGCCCTTTCTATGCAGTTGATTGTATCGGTTTTGAATAGCAAGTCAACGAATTTTGGAATCTTGTCGTACTCCCAGCATATTCTTTCTTCCATTCAGGCAACGAATTATTCGCAGCCTGGAACTGCATTGTTAGTTCACGGAAGCTTCTTTGGTGTAACCGATTACACGGCTCGTGTTCGATTGGGACATACCGCGACTCCAACATCCGCTTGGGTATCGGACACTTCTTTGTCATTGAAGATTGGAAACGGCATAGGCCTGTCACTACCTGTGGTTCTTTCTGTGAGGTCTTCTGTTGTGACAGCGCCTTCATTATTTTCGTATCCTCTTCCAGCGATCTCATCTCTTTTCGCTGATGTGTCTCTGGCTGTGAGTGGAACAACGATATCTCTATTTGGCACTGCATTTGATACATCAGATCACACTATACGCGCTCGCGTGGGATCATCTGCATGCTCATCCACTCAATGGATCTCTGACACCTTGGTTCTCTGCCGACCTCAAAGTGGAACTGGATCTTCACATAGGATAGTGGCAACGCTGCTGCATTCAAGATCGACTTCTTTAATAACTATATCATACGAAGGTCCTATCGTCTCAAGCGTACTCCGACCAAGTGGCCCAACCACAGGGGCAATAGAAACAACAATAACGGGACGAAATTTCGGTGGGGCGGACTACAGTGTGCGAGCGCGTGTGGGAGGGAGTGGATGTGAGAGCAGTGTGTGGACGTCGGACAGCTCGATGGCTTGCAAGGTGGCGTCGGGTGTTGGGTTTGGGTTGGTGG
>JAIYDP010000359.1 GCA_027487435.1 Verrucomicrobiaceae bacterium
AACCTCGCTACACGAATCCTGAACCTCGCTACACGAATTCTGAACATCGCTACACGAATCCCGAACCTCGCTACACGAATCCCGAACCTCGCTACACGAATTCTGAACCTCGCCGCACGAATTCTGAACCTCGCTACACGAATCCTGAACCTCGCTGCACGAATCCTGAACCTCGCAGCGTTGATTTTCAACCTCGCCACTTGCGGCGGAATCATTCATTATTCCCACTCGATGCTGGCGGGAGGCTTGGTGGAAATATCGTAAAGCACGCGGTTGATGCCTTTGACTTCGTTGAGGATGCGATGGCTGGCTTTGCGCAAGAGGCTGTAGGGCAGATCCACCCAATCTGCGGTCATGGCATCTTCGCTGATCACGGCGCGGAGATTGGTCGCCCATTCGTAAGAACGTTCGTCGCCTTTGACCCCGACTGTTTTGACAGGAATGAGACCGGCGTAGGCTTGCCAGACACGATCATACCAACCTTCTTCTTTGAGTTGTTGGATGAATATCGCATCGCACTCACGAATCACGCGGAGTTTTTCCTCGGTAATGTCGCCTGGGCAACGCACCGCGAGGCCGGGGCCCGGAAAGGGATGTCGATTGAGAATATCGGCAGGAATGCCAAGAGAATGTCCTAGTTCACGAACTTCGTCCTTGAAGAGTTCGGCAAGTGGCTCCAGCACTTTTCCCTGCGCTTGCAGTTCCAAAATGCGGTCAACGCGATTGTGGTGCGTCTTGATTTTTGAGGCTTTGGATTTGGCGTTGGAGGCACTCTCGATCACATCGGGGTACAGAGTGCCTTGCGCCAGCATTTCGGCATCTCCGACGGTGTCCCAGAAGACATCAATGAACAAATTGCCGATGATTTTGCGTTTCTCCTCGGGATCGGCTACGCCGGCGAGTTTACCGAGAAACAATCCCGCGCAATCTACTGTTTCAATTTCTACGCCCATCCGGTGGAAGTTTTTGCGAACTTCTTCACCTTCATCAAGGCGCATCAGGCCATGATCCACAAAGATCGCACGAACATTGACTCCGGCTTCTTTGAGCAGAACAGCGAGCACTGTGCTATCGACACCACCCGAAACACCACAGACGACCTGCTTGGTGCCAACGGTCTGACGAATCCCCTCGATCATTTCACGTTTGAAGTCCTCGATCTGGAAAGGCTGGAGATTGTCCGCAAGGCTTAGGAAGTTTTTCAGAATACGGATTCCTTCATGACTATGCGTCACCTCGGGGTGAAATTGAATGCCGTAAAAACCCTCGCACCACTGGAGAGAAACGGGTGTTCCATGCTGATTTGCTGCCAAAACCGTAGTGCCTGCGGGAAGAACATCCACGGTATCTGAGTGACTCATCCAAACTTGGGAGAATTCAGAGAGCCCTGCGTAAATGCCTTTGCGTTCGGTTGGTTGGAGCGTAGCAGGGCCGTATTCGCGGCGATTACTGGCATGCACCGTGCCGCCGAATTTGATATTGAGAAGCTGCATGCCATAGCACACGCCTAGCACTGGTGCGCCGAAGGATTTCAGCAATGCAAAGTCGATGTCTGGAGCATCAGGTTCGCTAGTGCTACGTGGCCCACCGGAAAGAATGATGGCGCCAGGCTGTCCAACATGGGCCAGATCCTCTGGAGCGTAGAGCTTCGCATAAAAACCTAGTTCGCGAACTTTGCGGACGATGAGTTGGGTGTATTGAGAGCCGAAGTCGAGAACGGCGACGTGGTGAAATTCCTTCATGAAATGGTAATCTGTAAAAATGTATTGCGACGGCTGTTTAGCTCATCGGTTGGTAATTTGTAGGCTCCTCGGTGAGCACGATGTCATGCACGTGGCTTTCGCGTAAGCCGCCCGTGGTAATGCGGACGAATTGTGCTTTTTCTCGCAATTCTTGCAGATTTAGCGCGCCAACGTAACCCATGCCCGATTTGAGACCGCCCATGAGTTGATAGACCACATCAGAAAGAGGACCTTTGTAAGGCACACGTCCCTCAACGCCTTCGGCAACAAGTTTGCCGGAGCTGTTTTGGCCGTAGCGATCTCCCGCACCTTTTTGCATCGCGCCTAATGAGCCCATGCCGCGGTAGGTTTTGAATCTGCGACCTTGGTAATGAACAGTCTGTCCAGGACTTTCGCGGGTGCCAGCCAGTAGCGAGCCGAGCATGACCAAGTCCGCACCAGCGGCGAGCGCTTTCACAATGTCGCCAGAATAACGAATACCACCGTCAGCGATCACGCGCACACCATGTTCGCGGCAATAATCTGCGACATTACGGATGGCAGTAAATTGCGGCATCCCTACCCCAGAAATCACCCGCGTGGTGCATATCGAACCAGGTCCAACGCCGACTTTGATGGCATTCGCTCCAGCGGACACAAGGTCGCGCGCACCCGCTTCCGTAACGACATTTCCAGCCACGACAGGGCGGTCGGATATTTCACGTAGTTTTGCTACCACCTCCATCACCCGACGCGTATGCCCCGTCGCGGCATCAATAAACAAAGCATCGGCGCCAGCCTCGATGACAGCATGGGCACGTTCGAGAAATTCTGGCCCCACTCCTACTGCCGCGCCGCAGCGCAAACGACCATCAGGGTCTTTTGCTGCAGAGGTAAATGTTAGGCGCTTTTCGATATCGGATCCCGTGATGAGACCAACAAGGCGATTTTCTGCATCGACGAGAGGCAATTTCTCAATGCGGTTTTGGTAAAGAATGCGGCGCGCTTCTTCGATGGATGTTTCTGGCGGAGCTGTGACAAGTTTTTCTCGAGGTGTCATGACCTCAGAAACGAGGAGGTCGATGCTTTCCACATAGCGCACATCGCGGCCCGTGACCATTCCTAGAAGATGGCCCGTCGAATCGACAACCGGAAAGCCGGAAAATCCTTGCTGATCCATCACGCGACGAACGTCGAGCAAGGTATGCTCAGGACGGAAGGTATATGGTTTGTGAATCACGGCGTTTTCCGAACGCTTGACCTTCGAAACCATCGAGGCTTCCTCTTCGATGGTGCAAGCGCGATGAATCACGCCCATTCCACCTTCGCGGGCTAGAGCCACGGCGAGATCTGACTCAGAAACGGTATCCATAGCCGCAGAAACGACAGGGATATGAAGCTCAATTTGCGGGGTCAATGTGCTGTCCAGTTGCGCGTCCCCTGGTAGTATTGAACTACACGCCGGCACGAGAAGGACATCGTCAAAAGAAAATGCTAAAGGGAAATCCGCCATGGACGATTCAAGCGGATGAGCTCATCACCGACAAGCGAAAAGTTCGCACGCGACTTCATTTTTGATGTGTGTCGAAAGTTGGACACACCTAGTCGCTATGACTTTCTGCTTCCAAGAACTGTTCATCATGTCACTTGACGGCACACGTTCTAGGAGCTATCCCACAGCATGCACATCGGCATTTTTGGATTAGGGATCATTGGACTGCGCTGCGCTGACCAACAGGAAGCACATGGAAGACTCGTCAATCGCTGGAATCGAAGCCATGGGAAACATCCGCAACAATGCTCGACACTCGAGCAAGCCGCGATGAATATCGATGCGGCCTGCTTCTACCTCAAGGATCGCGAAGCGGTGCGGCAAGTTGCTGCACAAATCGTTCCTTACCTGAAAGGCCGCTATTTATTGAACCATGCTACCATTGATTTGCCTACCACGATGTGGCTCTCAGAATACTGCCAAGAACGAGATGTACGATTCGTTGACGCCCCCTTCACCGGATCGAAAATCGCTGCAAGCCAAGGCAAACTTCTCTACTACCTTGCTGGAAGTCTGGAGGATTGTGAAGCCGCGACAAAGATCATAGAACCCACAAGTTCTGGCACAATCGCGATGGGAGCTATGGGTCATGCCACCGTAATGAAATTAGCTACGAACCACATCGCAGCCTGCCAAATTCAAGCTATTGCCGAAGCTCAAGCCATTTGTCTGGGGCATGGCATTTCTGCCGAAAATTTTGCCCAAGGAGTTCTTCGCCACGGCACTAAGTCCACTCTTGTGGAAACCAAACTGCCTGGGATGCTTGCGGCAGATTATGAAACGCATTTTTCTCTCGAAAATATGTGCAAAGATTCTCATTACCTCGCGGAACTTGCAGATGTGATGCAACTCGATCTTCCCGCTCTACGCTGCCTCAGCGCAAGATTGCAGGACTTATGCAACGCTGGATACGCTGAACAAGATTACACCGCGCTTGGAGCCGTGTATTCGGTTGATTGAAGAGATAAACAAACGTTTTGTCAAAAAAACGAGACTTTCATCATGGTCCAAGATATCCCCTAGCCATTACATGCTTGGAACATCAATCACCTTCGAATACTCAAACGTTTGTTGCGCCAAGAAAACATTCTTTTCTTGATCATTCCTAAAGGTGCGCGACTTCAACTGGCGAAGACCTGAATCAGACAAAACGGATAGTGAAACTTCCACCGAAGACAATTTCCCAGCTCGTAGCTCATCAGCCGAGACACCGAGACTCGCTACGGGAGCATCTGTTTCGATACGGTCGCCAAAAACACGAAATTGGCTGGCAGTTCCATTTTGGCCTAAGGTCACTCTTACTGGCACGATAGTAACAACATTCGCTTGCACACGAGTGACATCCACGCGAAATGTGATCGAATATTGGTGAATGTTTTCGCAAACGTAGTTGTATCGTGAAGTCGTTTCAGACGCCGTAGTGCGATTTTCAAAGCGCGTCGCACTACCGACACTTGCGAACGCGGTGCGTAAGTCTGTTTTCGCAAGGACATTATCAAAGGTAGGACGTGGATCTACCAGTTGGCGATAAAAAACATAGGTCGAATCTTTGGTGTCTTGTCCCTCGATCACGTCCTGGTAGGCAAGCTTGTAGGATGCAGTGCAAACATCGCCACCAAGATCGTTTGCTGTGCCAATTTGACCACGATATCGATCCGTAGGTGCACTAAAACAGATCAACTCGCAAGCATTGGAACTGCGATCACGATCACTACCAGGCAGGGTTTGCTCAGTTCTCGCAAACAACCACTCAAAGTTGTTGCCTGGTCGCACCACTAATGCCTCCAAATCTTTCGCGATAGCTTCCACCATCGCTTTTGCATGGCGCGCCGCACGAGTTTCCGCCCGGCCTCGCTGCCACGCAGTCATGGCGACGTTGGTAATTCCGACAAGAATGCCCATAATGATGATGGCGATCACCATGGCTACCAAAAGCTCTACAAGGGTGAAAGCTTTGTTGCGCTGCACTGGTTTTTGTAATAGTTTCATAGGATTTTTTCTACAATGTTCCTTTGGTGTTCGACTAAACCTTATCGACGAACCGCCATATTTCGCGAAAACAACGGTATCGGGTAGTTCGCAGGATTGAATTTGCCACCTACCGAGAGGAAAGTAGAATCAGTCGTCGGTATATCAAAAAACTCTGCGACAAAAGGAATTGTAGCATCATTGTAAGCATCAGCACCGCTTCCGGTGAGAGGTGTGGAATTCGGCATGGCAGCTGGATTCGTGATTCTACCAGGCGTCCCAAGAATAAGTCCGTTGGTTGGATTCATCACGAGTTGTGTGAGCTTCACAAAGAAAATGCGACCTACACGCGCTTTCAGATCGGTTGCCACCAAAGTGTCGGATCGCAAGCGATACATGGATTGCACCACGAAATCCTTACCAGCTTTTCCATTCGTCGGGAGGTAGGGTTCCATCGAGCCATCGGCACGCAAGGCGCTGGGGTTTCCACGGTATTGGTAGCACAAGATGACACCAGTATTGGAATGGGAATTCTCAATCCACGAGTACGCCTTATTGAAGGCGGTATTAGCAGCCCCTGATCTGACATCGCCAACGCGAAATGTTGCTAATTCTTTTTCTAGTCCTGACGCTAGACGATCCGCGTCCTGCACGTTGATGGCTCGACGGATATTCTTTGCCGCAGGAGCAAAAACGCCCATAAAGGCGGTAAGCATTACAGCAAGAACGCCAATCGCGATGACGGTTTCCATCAATGTGAAACCAAGGGTTTTTCTAGGGTGAATTTTCTTCATGAGATCAAAGCAAAGCGGGTTAGGGAATCAAAAAGTGGTCACAGTGGCAGGCAAGCGCATTTGTGTCGGTGACTGCAAGTTGGATGTTTCTCCATTGGTCCAGATGGTAAAACCACCAAAGTCAAGCGATTTTCCTAGAACGCGAGGCTCTTGATTTTGCTGACGAGAACCACTGCCAATCAAGAAAGTCGCACCGGGAGTTTGACTCATTCCTTGAGCATTAAACTCATAAATCAAATACTGTCGATTGTTCGCTGGGCTCGAACCCGAAAGGTTCACAAAGTTGATGGTTTGCGACTGTAAATTGCCAGTGTTCCCAGCATTGCTATACTGGCGACTAAAGAAAACGCCGTCAGGCAAGGTGTAGCCACGACTCGCCTGAGACCACTGTCCATTGGGCCGATTGGTAATAGGATCGACTTCTTCGTAAGCGACAAACATTTTGCGTAGGTAGGTATCGCGATCCGCAGGGCTATGGATATCGATCAACACGCGTGTCCTCGTAGCTTTTCCAACCGCCGTAGCTCGTGCTTCGGCAAAAATGGCCTCAGCGTTGGAAAGTGCCGCTGCCGTACCCTTGCCAGCGAGAAGATTCTTCACGCCCAATGTTCCAGCAGTCATTAATATCACGATAATCGTAATAACGATCAGCAACTCTACCAAAGTAAAGCCTCGTCGATTCCGGATACGAAACTGATGCTGCATGTAGGTTTTTTTCATAAAATTCAATTACGTGTTGCGGAGACTACCAAAATCGATGTCCAAGGCAATGAAAAAATGTGAATACATCGCAATTACCGTATTTCTACGATTATGCGTTGTATCTTCCTTTGCGAGGACCTGTCATCCAAGCCCATGAGGAACGAACCGTCTCGCGGATATCAAGCTTTTTCGCCTTCCATCCAAGGGTTGATTCCGCCAAACTTGGATCAGCCACCAATTGCGCTGGGTCACCTGGGCGACGAGGAGCGTATTGCAGTGGAACTTTTAGCCCGGTCACTTCTTCGACCGCATCAATGATTTCTTGAACCGAAATTCCACGACCTGTGCCAAGATTGACCCGCAGCGAAGTATGTTGATTGGCCAAATAGTCCAATGCCAGCACGTGAGCTTCTGCCAAATCCTCGACGTGAATGTAATCACGGATGCATGTGCCGTCCGGCGTTGGATAGTCGGTACCGAATACATCGACTGGACCAGCTTCACTATTGAGCGCCATCAAAACGCGTGGAATCAAATGCGTTTCCGGGCGGTGATCTTCACCGATGCTGCCATCCGCCGCGCATCCACTTGCGTTGAAATAGCGTAAACAGACGGAATGCAACCCCCACGCGTGTTCGCAATCTGCCAACACCCACTCAAGCATCAATTTGCTACGCCCGTATGGATTGATGGGATTCTGATGCTGCGATTCGCTGATGGGAATGACATCTGGCACTCCGTATGTTGCACAGGTTGAGGAAAACACGAAATTCTTGCAGCCATATTTGTGCATCACTTCAAGCAATGCTAGGGGCTCTGCGGTATTATTCCGATAGTATTTCAATGGATCTGTGACTGACTCACCTACATAGGCGTAGGCGGCGAAATGAATCACTGCGTCAAACGAATGCTTTTGAAACAGCCCATCGAGCAGTGCGGTATCTCCTATCGAACCAACCACAAGCTCCACGGATGTATCTGTTATTGCCTCGCTGTGGCCATATACCAAGTTATCTAACACAACGACTTTGACTCCTTTTGCGGCAAGAAGTTGAACGGTATGTGATCCGATGTATCCGGCTCCACCGGTAACGAGTATAGTGTTTTTCGACATTGTCATATCTGTGAGAAAGGTTTTGCCCTAGAGACTCCATCTCGTCAATCGACAATCGGTTGCTCCACGTTTTTTTCTTGAATGCCATCCGCGCTCTCCCTAATATCATCGCGTTTATGGAAAGTCACGAAGTGCTGCGCAAGGTATTCGATCAGGTAAGCCCCAAAGCTCTCGCAGCAGAACTGGGCATTTCTTTGTCATTGGTGTACAAATGGGCAGAAAAGCCCAATCAGGATGGCACGGGCAACCGCAATCCGCTCGATCGACTGGTTACGATCATGGAACTCAGCCAAGACGAGATGATTGTCGAATGGTTATGCCAGCGTGCTGGTGGTTGTTTCCTGCGTAATCCTGATAGCAGTTGCAAGCAGGGCTTCGAGGTGCTACCCGCCATACATGAAATCATCGGACAATTCTCCAGCATGCTCAGTATGATTTCCGCTGCCGCTCTTGATAACTCCATCAGCACCAAAGAAGCGCAAGAAATTCGCGACTCTTGGGACAAGTTGAAAAGTTACGCCGAAGGCTTCGTTCGTTGCTGTGAAGAAGGGGACTTCGATCAAATGCGCCGCATTCCTAAACCCTCGGAAGGACCGACACGGCTTTTGCGCTAATTTTTTTCTAGAAAAAAGATCCTCTTCTTTTGACAAACCCGCGGCGTTTTGCTTGTATCTCCCTCGTCATGAAACAAACTTTTGCCACACTCCTCGTCCTTTGCTCCATTTCTTTCACCTCTCTCGTCCGCGCCGACCCAGATACGCCTCTCGGCGAACAAATGAGCGCAGTCAACGATGCCTACAAAGCCATGGGCAAAGAAGCCGATGCCGCCAAGGGTGCCGCACTTGCCCGTGAAGCACAAACGGCGATGCTCAAAAGCCTCGAGTTCAAGCCTGAAGCCATGGAGAAGCTCTTCCCTGACAAAGCTGCTGCGGAAAAAGCTCTCGCCGTTTATCGCAAGATGATCGGCGAATCGTTCGTGATCTTCTGCAAAGTCGAAACAGCATTCCTTGAAGGCAAAACAGAAGACGTGAAAAAATTGCTCGATGAAGCAAAAGCCCTCAAAAAAGAAGGCCACAATACCTTCATGGAAGAGTAATCGAGATTCGATCACACCCATCTACCAAAGCTCCTCCAAGCCTCGCGCTTGGGGGATTTTTTTTGCAGAAAGACCGCAGCTTCCATGGATCTCGGGCTCATTCATCAGGCTTGCCAGCACCGAAAAAGCTCAGTAAGCTCGCTGCGATGACCGATGCAAAAATACGCGTGATGTTAGCCGATGACCACGCGGTGGTGCGGCATGGATTCCGCATGATTCTCGATGCCGAATGGGACATCGAGGTGATCGCAGAAGTTTCCCACGGGCGCGAAGCTGTGGAGATGGGCGAGAAATTGCAGCCCGATGTCTGCGTCATGGATGTGACCATGCCCGAACTCAATGGCATAGAAGCCACGCGGCGACTGCTGACGGTTTCGCCGAAAACCCGCGTGCTTGCGCTATCGATGCACAAGGACTCCGTATATGTGCGGGAAATGTTACGAGCTGGCGCGAAGGGCTATTTATTAAAAGATAGCAGCCCCAAGGACTTCTTACGTGCGGTGCGCTGCGTGGCGACAGGCAAAGGATATTTAAGCCCCGAAGTCAGCGATGGCGTGCTGGATGATTATCGCAAGCATGTCACCAATCCCATCGATCTGCTCACCAGCCGCGAGCGCGAGGTGCTGCAATGGATCGCTGAAAGCAAGACCAACAAAGAAATCGCCATGGCCTTGAACCTGAGCATTTACACCGTGGAGGCGCATCGCGGCAGGATCATGGAAAAACTCAATCTTCACAGCGTCGGCGAGCTGGTGCGTTTTGCCGTGCGCAATGGATTGATCGATTGATGCCTAACGATGAAAGCGATCAATGACACCAACCGGCGCACGATGATGCGGATGATGCTGTTAGGTTTTAGCTTGGTGTTATGCGTGTTAGGCCTCGCCATTTTCGTAGCGGCGCGCGATAGCGATCTGCGTGATGATGCCACCAAGCTCATCAAAGACCATCTCGTCCATGCGCAATTGCTCTCCGAGGTGCAAGCACAAGAAGATGTCTTATGGCATGCGCTGCATCGGCTTAATTCCGCAGTAGAAAATGATCATCGCCAGCAACAAAGCGAGGAATTAGTCGCCGCCGTCAATGTGGTGAAACAGCTAGCCCAACAAGCATCGACCACGCCGCAAGCCGCCGAGTGGGCGCGTCTCGCCTCTGCCGCGAATGCTTTTGCCGAGTCCGCGACGAAGACCCTAGAAGATCAAACACCGTTGACGGAAGCCGAAATGGAGCAGATGTTATCGCAGCATGATGCCATCGTGAAAATGATCCACGACATGGTCATGGAGAACACCAAGCTATGGACGGACACCGACGAGCAGATGGCCTTAGATATCAGCGATTTGGCCGATGACTCCTCCCTGTTGTTGATCGCATGCTTTCTGCTCGCCATCATCTTTGCCGCATCCACCGTGGTCGTCGTCCGCAAAGGCATTCAGCGCATCGAGTGGCAACGCGACGAATTGAACCGCGTCTCATGGCACATGTTGCAAACCCAGGAAGATACGGCACGACGTTTCTCCCATGAAATGCACGATGAATTAGGCCAGTCCCTCGCTGCCGTAAGAGCCAATCTAGCCGAACACAACTGGGTGCATGAAGAGCGACGCAGAGAAAGCATGCATCTCGTCGATGAAGCCATCGCCAACGTGCGCGAGCTATCGCAATTGTTGCGGCCCGTGATCTTGGATGACTTCGGCCTAGAAGCCGCCCTGCGCTCCTTGGTGGAACGCTTCGGCCAACGCACGCGCATCGATATGATTTTCACCTGCAATTTCAATGGGCGAATCGAATCAACGACCGAAACCCATTTGTATCGCATCGCCCAAGAAGCCCTCACCAACATCGCTCGGCATTCGCGGGCAACATCCGTTGAAATATCCCTCATGGAGGGAGCCAAGCAGATATTCTTGACCATACAAGACAACGGAATCGGCATGCCCAGCACGCACGAAGAAACATCGAGCAGCTTAGGGCTCATCGGCATGCGAGCCAGAGCGCGCGAGTGCGGCGGCACACTCACGCATCAAACCATCGCCCCGCAAGGAGTGAAAGTTACCGTCACCGTTCCCTTCGACCCCGCCCTGCCGAACGAATGATTTACCGAAAATGCCCGCGCTTTCCCGCAGATCGGAAGACAGACATCTTGTCTGTCCCGGCAGACAGGCGTCCCGCCTGTCCCCGCTAGCCAAGTCCTCACCACCCGTCGATCACACCGCGCTAAGGTTCTCGAGTCTTGTTGCTGCGCATCGCAAGAGTGTCAGAATCAGAGAAAAATAAATCTCGAAGAATTGTTGGTCTTTCGATGACCCTATCGAAATGCCAATCTCCCAATTGCGGAAATAAAATGTATCGTAAATTCATCCGAATGAGCCAAACAAATGCTTGAATGAACCGTAAATTCGGACCAACAAATCAAGCGGGCGTTTGATTTTTTCGTAAATTTAGGCTCCTAAGTCACTTGGTTGTCTAAATGTACGGTAAATTTACGCTGCTAAGTAAAACAGGCGATTGAATTTATCGTAAATTTAGTCCGCCAGACAAGCGGGTGTTTGAATTTATCGTAAATTTAGGCTCAGAAGTCACTTGGTTGTCTAAATGTACAGTAAATTTAGCCAGACCAATGACCAGAATGCCCAAATTCCCCGTAAATGGAGTTCGCCAGCCACGCAGATGTCTCCTTGTACCGTAAAAGCAGTCCAGCAGTCACTCGGACAGATCAATCGACGGTAAACGGAGTTCGCCAGCGAAGCGGAAGCCTCCTTGTGACGTAAAAGCAGTCCGCCAGTCACTCGAATGCCAAAATATAAAGTAAAAAGAATCCTTCAGTGACAAGGTTGTCTCATTTTACCGTAAATGGAGTCCGCCAGTCATTCGGATGCCTCACCGTACAGTAAAAACAGTCCGCCAGTCGCCCAGATGCCTACGTGTAGCATATTTTTAGCCAACCCAACCACTGGCGAACCAAAAATATCGATGTTTCAAGCAAAACCGCCCCCTCCCCCGCGTTTTCGGCTCCCGCGCCAGCACCCTCCGCATCGGTTTCCCCCGAAAATTTCCTTGCCCTGCGCAGTTTGTTCTGTTGTGAATGCTCGCGCCAAAAAATGGCTTATCCGCAAGATCGAAAAGAAAAAGACAATCCGTAGCCGATCCAGTTTGTATTTCCCATGCCATCATCCCATTTCACCTACGATCTTCCCCATGCTCCGACTCCGGTGCTTTGTGAGGAACATATCGAACAAAGCTTCATCGGCAAGCTCCAAGGCCTGAAATACGACTACCGCCCGGACATCACCGACCGCTCATCGAGAGAAAAAAACCTCCCTCAGAAATTCAGCTTGGTAGCATAACGACATGAAAACCGCAGCCATAGAAAACCCCAGAAGTCGCCAGGAGGAACTCGGACAGTTCCTCACAGCGATGCCTGTAGCTGACTTCATGGCTTCGATGTGCGGACAAGGCCCGCGCACTACTCGCAGCACTCCAAGAGATCGTCGGAGCCTGCTGGTCAAAGCCATCATTGAGGTGTTCTGCTCCAAATGGTCTCCCGGTGCAGCAATCCTCGGCATCCGCGACCCCAAGCGAAAGGTTGTCCACCTGCATTCAAAAGCCTTGGCCGCGCTCGGCATCACCTTGGATTCCGACTCCGATCTTCCCGATGTCATCGTCCACGACCAAGCCAAAGACCGGCTCTTCCTCATCGAAGCCGTGATCAAAGGTGGTCTCGTGGATGAAAAGCGCCGCAAGGAACTCAAAGATTTGTTCGCTGATTCTAATGCGTATCTGATCTTCGTCACCGCCTTCGAGACCCGCCGCACTATGCAAACCTTCGTCTCGCACATCGCCTGGGAATCGGAAGTCTGGATCGCCGAAGACCCCGACCACATGATCCACTTCAACGGCGAGCGTTTTCTCGGGCCGTATCCAGACGTGATGCCCAGTAAACTATGACCGCGCAATTCCAATACGACGTTTTCCTCAGTCACAACCACGCGGACAAGCCGCAGGTGCGGCGGCTGGCGGAGCGGCTGAAGGCGGCGGGGGTGCGGGTGTGGTTGGATGAGTGGGTCATCCAGGCAGGGGACATCATCGCGCTGAAAGTGGATGAGGGGCTGGATCAGTCGCGGGTGCTGCTGCTGTGCATCTCGCCGGCGGCGCTGGCCTCGGGCTGGGTGGCGCTGGAGCGGAGCACTGCCGTCCACCGCGACCCCTCCAATGCAGGCCGCCGGTTCATTCCGCTCCTGCTGGGCGACTGTGCCCTCCCGGACACGCTCCGGCGCTACAAGTATCTGGACTTCCGCGAGGAATCCGACGGGGCCTTCGCGGAAGTGCTGGCTGCTTGCCGCACGGAGGCGTTAGCGGTGTCGCCTGAGCCGCCGGTGACGCCGAAGAAGGGATCCGCTAAACCGAAACCCAAGCCGGTGAAGCCGCCGGAGCAGGCCGAACCGCTGGCCGTGCTGGAACGCAAGCTCACGGGGCACACAGGCTGGGTCCACAGCGTGGCCGTCAGCCCGGATGGAACCTGGGCGGCGTCGGGTTCGGCGGACAAGACGGTCAAGATTTGGGACCTGGAGATCGGCCAGTGCCGGGCGACGCTGAAAGGGCATAAGCAAATGGTGCGGTCCGTCGCGATCACGCCGGATGGGAAGCGGATCCTGTCCGGGTCGTTAGACACGAGCGTTCGGGTTTGGGATGCAGGGTCGGGGCGGGAAGTGGCGAAGCTGGAGGGACATTCGGGACAGGTCTGGTCCGTGGTCGCGTTGCATGACAATGCCCGGATGCTAACAGCTGGAACTGGTGACAAGACGCTCCGGCTGTGGGTGCTGGCTTCGGGCAAATGCCTGAAGATGATCGAGTGCGGGACGGATACGGAAGACGACGTGTTCAGCAGCGCTGTCAATCCGGCGGGGACGCAAGCGTTGTCGGGGCATCGCGACGGGCGGGTCCGGCTCTGGAACCTCGAAACGGGCCAGTGCCTGGCGACGCTGAAGGGCCATTCGGACATCGTGAACTCCGTCCAGATCACACCGGACGGACGGTTTGCCGTTTCGGGGTCGGACGACAAGACCATCAAGCTCTGGGACTTGGAAGCGGGAACCTGCGTTGGGACGCTGGAGGGCCATCTGTCCAGCGTGTATTCGGTCGCCATCTCCTCCGACGGCACTTTGATCGCCTCCGCAGGGATCACGGACAATACGGCGCGGATCTGGGATTGGAAATCGGGGGCGTGCTTGCAGGTGTTAGAGCCAGAGTTCTTTCAGCCCATATCCCTTGCCTTCGGCCCCGACAGTTCGCGCCTCCTGATTGGCTCCGCTACCCCTGCCACGATCTACGTCTATCGCCTCACCGGCATCCCCGCCGCTCCGCCTGCCGAACCGACACGCCGCTACGTCAATGCCAAGGTCGTGTTGCTCGGCGAAGGAACGGTGGGCAAGACGTCGCTGGCACATCGGTTGATCGAAGACCACTACGTGGTGAGGGACCGCACCCACGGCATGAACGTCTGGCCGCTGAATTTGCCCTTGCCCGCCGACGCCACCGCCGACCGGGAGGCTCTGCTCTGGGACCTGGCCGGACAGGAGGACTACCGGCTGATCCACCGGTTGTTTCTCGACGAGACCGCGTTGGCCCTGCTGTTGATCAATCCGCAGAAAGACGACCCCTTTGCC
>JAIYDP010000449.1 GCA_027487435.1 Verrucomicrobiaceae bacterium
CCAGGGCGTCAACGTCGCCGTTGCCGCCATCGTTTCGGAACTGGTCCAGCAGCGCGTCCACGTGGTTGAGGCAGACGAGCGTCGGCAGCCCCTTGGCGGCGGAGGGGTTGATCGAGTTGAGCTGCGTCGCACCTGGCGATTGGCTAAGACGCTCACAACACACGACACGAGGCAGAGACAGTCGTCGGCCAGCCCCCGCACCAGCAGCTCCTCTTCCTGCCCCGGGATGTCGACGAGCAACGCGCCGTCCCCACCCACCCGCACCACCGTCGGCAGCACCGCTCTGTGTTGAACACCCACGCCGGCGATGAGTGCGCCGTGTCGGAGGGGAAGGCCTTCTTGAGGAGCGTCGACTTGCCCGTCCGCACGGTGCCGACGACGCCGATGGCGGGGCATGAGGCCATGGTTGCCCTGAGCTGGTACACGACCACAGCTTGCCGCACAATCTGGTGAAGACTGCCGACGACTGCGGCGTCCGAGCACACAAGTACTCTGAATCTGTCATTTGACTCCATCGTCAGCTGTTCGAACAGACGGGACGATTCCCGATCGATGTCGCCAACATCATCTGGCAGCTGCGTTAAGCCTTGATCAAAGGTGCTCCCTGCAGACGAATCGAACACGTTGCCGACCTCCAGCCAAAAGTCGGGACTGCCTTCGAAATCAACCCCTCTCCTGTCAAGTGCCCTGCGCTGGGCATCCCTTCGGAGGGCAAGCACATGCACAAATATGTTTCTCTCGTTCGCAGAGACAACTTGAGTGCCTGCGAAGGATTGGCATCTCAACTCTGACGCCGCTACGCTGAGTCGGTTTTACCTCATGAACGCGGTGTCGAAGATGGGCCAGAGCCCTGCTGACACAGGAAAGAGCGCACTGCCGACGCCAATGGAGGCAGCAAGCAAAATGGACGGAACGACTGAAGACTAGCTGCTTCACGAGCGTGCGCAGCTGAGGCTCCAAACGCACACAAGTGCAGCCACTTTCTGTAAATTTACAGGTACGACTTTAAAAAGGACTTATGGACACAATCAGCAGACCTCGTTCCTGAGCTGTAAAACCCTTGCGGTTGCTGAATTCCCCCAGCAATTGTTCAGCAGGGGCGGGACTAAAGCAGCCCACTCTGCACAAACGCACGCGGCAAGTCTTCTCTTTGATCGCCAGAAGCGGCAGCACCTCAGACCGCTGCGCGTGCCTTCGGTTTCGACCACAAACGGCTTCTCTGAGTCACCAAACGGCAACGCAATGCTCCCAAATGATGCGGTTGCTACCCCGCCCCATCCGTTGCTGCGCAGAGTCCTGATGCAGCAGAAATTGCAGATTCGGCTCTGTGCTTGGCCCTGGCGGCTGCGCTCGAGCAGCCGTCAGTCTCCGACAAGATAGCCCTTCCCCGTAACTTTGGGAGTGCCTCCACCTCCAAGTGCATTGGATTTGCGGCGCTCGACACGGCTGGCCCCATCCGTTTCGCTCTCGTCGCCGCAACGTTGGAGGGAGCAATTGTTCCAAACCTCGACGCATCGTCGAGCCCCGCCTACGTCCAGGCCTTTTATTTGGTCTTTAGCGCAACATCCGACGGCGCCCTGCGAGTAGCCGCAAGCCCCGAGGCAAACGTCGGCACTTCGCGCGGAACCTTGCGCGGCATCTGCGGGCGCATCCTCTCCTTCTTTTGGCTCAACGCAGGCGTCCTCCCCGTCGCAGCCGTCGTCGACCTCCTCCTTCGCCACCCCTCCGCGCGCCTCGTCGTGGGCGGCCACGGCGCCGGCGCGGGCTTTGCGACGGCGTTTGTGGCCATGCTTGCCCTCGACGCAGAGGTGCTTTTCAAATTCGAAGACGGGCGCAAGCGGGTTCGGCTGGCGTTGTTTGCGAGCCCCCCCTGCTGCAGTGGCGACTTGTGGGGGCACCTTCACGCCGCTGCTCGTAGCCGTCAGGCTGATGCAAAAAGACAAGTCTGGTGCGACGACGCTTCATGACGTCGAAACGACAAAAGCGGGGTGGAGTTTGCATGAGAAATTTGTGAATGCAGCAACGTCTCTCTTGGCACTCTTCAACCGGCGGTCGCAGCAGATTGCTCCATCTTTGATGTGGGCGGCAGCTCCGACCTCGAGGTGGCTGACTCCTCCAACCCGTTTGGAGGCAACGGTCAGCGGATATTTCAAAGCGCTCCGCCAGCACTTCATCATGTCGGAAGAGGTGCAACAGCTGCCAATCACGCTTCTTGAGCCACACGTCACTGGCATCACTCTGCGACTGTTCGGCGACTCCGTACAGGTGGCCCTCAGAGGCACTTCCCTTGCGTTCGTCAATGCGGTCGAAGCCCGGACTTCCGCAATGACACACACATTTCAGCTGTCCATCTCTGAAGAAGGTCAGACTGCGACTTTTCGAAGCTGCGGTGATGTTCTCTTGTTTGAGATCCCCCTGGGTGAGAGTGCCAACTCCATTTGTCTTGAAAAGGTGACGCTTCGGGTGGCGTTTGCTTCCTCCGACGTCGTCGCAGTGTTTGGCCCCTCGACCCCTGAAATCATCGTCACGACGGAGGTGACGGAGGTGTCGCCGCAGATGGCGCAGCTGAGCAAGCTGTCGACCCAAGAGGTTCTGCACAGCGCATTCTTGTTCTCAAGCCTCTTTGCGCCGCACGTGGAGGACCGCGCTGCGCTGGAACATCTCCTCAGCGTAGAGCACTTTGCCGTCAAGATCGACCTCTTGGCCTCGACGGTGGAGGCGATGCTTGAGTTCCATCAAGGAGCCTTTGGCCGCGTGTGCGACTCAGCTGTCGGGGACGGCAAGTCAGGCGAGCAGAGGGAGATGCAGGTGCGAACGAGGAAGTCGGTTTGCCTCCGCGTTGCGACGTTCTGCTACTAAAATCTCAGCAATACAAAAAGGAAAGAAGTTCTCAGCAAGTGGATGAGAGACACGCTCAAAGGGATGATTGCAGCTGAGAAAGCGTACGAGGTTGCGCTGCAGGGGTTGCATCGCCAGAGGCACTCCGATGAAGTGACGAAGCCCCTCGAGAGGCTGCTGGAGATTGTGAAGACGCCTCCCGCAGGTTCGTATGGGTCCGACCTGAATGCGCTCGTGTTCGACTCACTCTGGAAGCCCTTTGACCTTCATTTTCGCCTCGAAGGCATCGTGTTCACCCTCCCGGACTCTCCTCACATGGAAAAGCTGAGCCTTTGTGAGTTAGCAGCGCACTTCCTGACATCCTGCGTCCCAACCTCAGACTCCAGAACCCACGGTGACGATCGGATTGAGCGGTCGCTGGTCTGCTTAGCCTACGCGGACTCCTTGCTCTCACTGGCGGCTCTGCTTAGCGAACGAAGATTCTACGAGCCGATGACTTGCACGCAGCTCATCAAGTGCTCGTTGCAAGAATGCGCAGCGAACACGCTGTCGCTGCTAACGGGGGAAGCCATTTTGCAAAGGGTTATCACGGCGTGCGCTCTCATTCCCCCCGCCATCCGGGGGGCTGCAGCGCTCGTCTTTGCGATTTCCTTTTTTGCTTCTGCTTACAAGGACATTCAACGCTTCCAAGACAGGCTTCTGGTGACCAACGTAGAGCTGCAGTGCCTGACGTACTCTGGCACGGAGCGCGCGTGCGGGATGGAGAGGAACATCTTCGTGCAGGTCACGGCGCTCCTCCAAGCAGCCAAGAGGAAGCTCGTGACGCGGACGGGACCAGTCGCTCCGGACCAAGTGGGCGGACTGTTTGAACCGAGTTTGCAGCCCTTGGCCCAGCTCGTTTTGAAGGTGCTGCAAGCGGATCAGCCGGACATTAATCGAGCGGCCGAGAGGCTGTTTGTCGATTTGAAAATGAATCAGTTGAGAGCAACGAAGGTGTTCCTTTCTCAAGAGCAGACCACCCTTGACGGACGCAAGCGCGTGATGCTGTTTGAGACCATGCGGCAAGCTGTGGTCGTGTACCAGCTGAGGGCAATCATGGCCTCATGCCCCGCCATCGGCGTCGTCGGCACCGTCCGGACGGGCAAGTCGACGCTCCTCAAGAAGGCCTTCCCCTCCGACGCGGCGCACCTCATCGCGGGCGCGGGAAAACAAAACAAGACCGTGCTGCCGACGGTGGTGCGGGTGGGTGGGCGTGGCGCGCTTTTCGTCGACTTCCCGGGGCAAGATGAGGGTGTTCTGATCAGAAGGGTTGCCGACGACTGCCTGGCCTTTGTCGCCGCCTTTGTGTGCGTGTTCGACGAGAAGTTGGGGCAGGAGCAGGTGGGGCCCATCTCGCAGCTCGTCACGAGGGGGCTGCCGACGCTCGTCTGCCTCAACCACGTGGACGCGCTGCTGGACCAGTTCCAAAACGAAGGCGGCAACGACGAGGGTGACGCCCTTCTTCGGCGCCTCAACGCGGAGTTGAGGAGGCACTTCGCGACTCTTCGCGCGTGCGAGCTGAGGGACGTCATGGCGCACGGCTCCAACGTCACCGTCTGGCTGACTTCGTTCAACCCCCGCCCTAGGCTGGATTTTGACCTCAGCCGCATCGACCCGCCCATCCGAACCGTCACCGACGTCAAGTTGTGGTGCGTCGTGCAGCTGCGCGGCGCCACAGCGGCCCTCATTGCCGCGCGGCGGTCGATCGTCGAGACGTTGACGTGCGCCGGTCACAAGAGGGCGCTGGCGAATGCGGCGCAGTGGGTGGACGCGCACGTCGGGGAGGGGGGTCGGATTGAGGCGGCGAACATTTGGGAGGGGGGGCTTGTGGAGGTGGCGGCGCTGGAGCTGTCGCAAGGCATGGAGGCGGGGACGATGTTCGACCGGCTTGGGGAGCTTCTGCTGGGGAGGGGGGGGATGGGGAGGCACGTGCGGGAGTGCTACGGCGCGTACCGACAGCACGCGCTGGGGGACGGCGCCATCTCTGCGGCGCCAATGGAGGCCCTCCTCATCGCCGACGTCGTCGCGGCCGTGGCGGAGCTGTTTTGCATCTCCGTCCACGTCCTCTCCGCGCCGGTGCCAGGGGGGGGCGGGCTGGTCGTGCGGCCGATGTCCGGCGCGGACGTTCAGAGCGGGAGCTCGTTGGGGTGCAGAAAGTTCCCCTCCGCGCTGCTCCTGCGGGAGTCACGTTCGAGCGGCGGGACGCAGCTGAGGCCCGTCTTCCCTCGCGCCTTGGCCAAGTTCGTTGCGACCCTGCCCAACGGCAAGGTCGTTGACTTGAGAGACATCGACCATCTCCCCGCGGGCGCAGCTGTGGCGGTGCGTGTGTTTGACACGCTGCCGTCGTGGCAGTGGACCTCACCGCACGTTGACGCCGCGCACGCCCTGCGGGTAGAAGTCGAGGAGAGCCTTCCGCGTCAACGACATCGTCCGCAGAATGGTCGACGACGGTCCGCTCCTGTCCAGTCGACCTCTCTAAGAGCTTCAAGCGCCGTGGCCTCTACAAGGCCCGCGTCGTTGCCGTGCGGGTCTCGCCCCCAGGCCCCCCCCTTCCCCTCACGCCGTGGCAAGTTGTCAGCGTGTGCGGCGGGGAGGCAGACATGTCCGCGTCGGTGGTGGAGGTGTCCCGGCTGGCGAGTCGCCGCGGGGAGGACGAGGCGATGGCTGCGTTTGAGGTTGTCATGCGGGTGCGCGACGCGTTTGGCAACCCCACCGACCCCTCCGCGCACGGGCGGGAGGGGCTGTCGGCGGCGCTGCTTGGCGCCGATGGAGGAGACCCAAAGCAAGTTTGTGTGCGTCGAAGCGATGAGTCGTTTGACGTCATGCGGCTGACCGTCGAAATTCCGAGGGCGTCGCTTCAGCACGCGTCGCTGGGGATAAAAAACCCAAAGAAGCATTCACTTGTTAGTGATGGCGCAGCGAGGCTGAGGGTCGTCAGTGGTGGGGAGCTGGCCGCATGCCTGCAGCAGCCGCCGAGCGGCTGGCGGTGGGGGTGGGCCTGCTGGCCGCAGGGGGGGGCGCTGGACGCATTGACGGCCGCGTGGGTGGAGGAGCTATTTTTAGACGGCTTCGCCAACGGCGCCAACCCCTTCTTCTTCTCCTGCCGCGTCGTGCGCGTCGAGGCCTTCGC